>NZ_JAVGCZ010000105.1:0-8794 GCF_052928425.1 Glutamicibacter sp. BSL13 | reverse complement strand
CGAGGACGAATCGGTGAAGATTTTTGCCGCGAACCTGCGTGACGTGCTGCTGGCCGCCCCGGCCGGTTCCAAGGCCGTGCTGGGCCTGGACCCGGGGCTGCGCACCGGGGTGAAGGTGGCGGTGGTGGACCGCACCGGGCAGGTCGTGGACACCGCCACCATCTACCCGCACGCCCCGGCCAACAAGTGGGACCAGTCGGTGCAGGTGCTGACCGCCCTGGCCCGCAAGCACGGCACCGAGCTGATCGCGGTGGGCAACGGCACCGCCGGGCGGGAAACCGACCGGCTGGCCGCCGCCGTCATCAAGGAGCTGACCGGCGCCAAGCCGGCCAAGGTGATCGTCTCCGAGGCCGGCGCCTCGGTGTACTCGGCCTCCGAACTGGCCAGCCAGGAGCTGCCGGGCATGGACGTGTCGCTGCGCGGGGCGGTCTCGATCGCCCGGCGCCTGCAGGACCCGCTGGCCGAACTGGTCAAGATCGACCCCAAGTCCATCGGCGTGGGCCAGTACCAGCACGACGTCAGCGCCGCGAAGCTGGACCGTGCCCTGGACGCGGTGGTCGAGGACTGCGTGAACGCGGTGGGCGTGGATGTGAACACCGCCTCCCCGGCACTGCTCTCCCGCGTCGCCGGGGTCGGGCCGCTGCTCAGCCGCAACATTGTCGAGCACCGCAACGCCAACGGCCCCTTCGCCACCCGCAAGGACCTGCTCAAGGTGCCGCGCCTGGGCGCCAAGGCCTTCGAACAGTGCGCCGGGTTCCTGCGCATCACGTCCGGCACCGACCCGCTGGACGCCTCCGCGGTGCACCCCGAGGCCTACGCGCTGGCCCGCACCCTGCAGCACAGTGCCCAGGAGCGCGGCCGCCGGCTGGCCGAACTGGATCCCGCCGAGTTCGTCACCGAACAGTTCGGTGAACCCACCATCCGCGATGTCATCACCGAACTGCAGCGTCCCGGACGCGACCCGCGCGGGGAATTCGTCACCGCGGCGCTGAAGGAGGGCGTGGAAACCCTCAACGACGTGAAGCCGGGCATGATCCTGGAGGGCACGATCTCCAACGTTGCCGCGTTCGGCGCGTTCGTGGACATCGGGGTCCACCAGGACGGGCTGATCCACGTCTCGGCGCTGAGCAACAAGTTCATCTCCGACCCCCGCGAGGTCGTCACCTCAGGACAGATCGTGAAGGTCAAGGTCCTGGACGTCGACGCCGCCCGCAAGCGCATCTCCTTGACCCTGCGGTTGGATGACCCGCTGCCCGGGCAGAGCACCCCGGACCAGCCAGCCGGTTCCCGGCAGCGCAATCCGCAGCGAAACGGCCAGCGAAACCAGGGCCAACGCGGCGCCCGCCGGGCGCCGGGGCCGCGCAAGGAATCGGCTCCGGCCAATACCGCGATGGCCGAGGCGCTGCGCAAGGCCGGATTGGGATAACCTCCTACGACCCTGGCTCCCCCTACCCTCCGGCCACCTGGACCCGTGGGGTAGGGGTGCCAAACCAAAGTTTGCTACGCCTCAACTAAATGCAAGTCAGACCGCTGGTGTGAGCTAATTCGGCAGCTGCTTAGTGTGCCTAAACTTCGGTGACAAGCGCGCCGAATGCGCCTATTGTAAAAACATGGAACTTACAGGAAAACTGGCAGAAGCCTTCAACCAGCAGATCACCCTAGAACTGACCGCGGCCACGGTCTATCGCCAGCTGGCCGCCGAAATGGAAGTGCTCAGCTTCCCCGGCATCGCCAACTGGTTCCGCGCCCAGTCGCAGGAAGAGATCGTGCACGCCGAGAAGTTCATCATGCACATGGCCGACCGCGGCGCCCACCCGAAGATCGGTGAGCAGCCCGCCCCGAGCCTGAACGTGCGCAGCGTCGAGGACGCCTTCGCGGCTTCCCTGGCCCACGAGCAGAAGGTCTCGGCCGCCATCCGCGAACTGTACCGCGTGGCCCAGAATGAAGCGGACCTGGACTGCCTGCCGCTGCTGCACTGGTTCATCGACGAGCAGGTCGAGGAAGAGGCGACGGTCGGGGAAATCCTGGACCGCGTGCGCCTGGTGGGCGATGACGGCAGCGGCCTGCTGCGCATCGAGGCGGAACTGGCCTCCCGCGATTCCGCGGAGTAAAAAGTCCTCACTCGCCGCGGGCGATTGATTAATGAAATAAACTTAGGGAAGCAATGATTGTTGCTTCCCTAGGTTTTTAAGTTTCAGAGGTGTTTGTGGATCGGGTGAGACCGTCACGTGCGCAGGCCAGTCCGCAGGCCGTGGCGCTCACGCACCGCACAACCGCGTCGCTGAAGCTGCGCAAGGGAGCCGGGCGGCACTACCTGGTGCAGACGCAGTTGATGGAACACCAGGAGCTGGCCCTCGTGGAGATCCGCGGCTCATGGGCGCATGTGTATGTGCGTGGGCTCTACGGCTGGCTGCCGGCGGCCTACCTGGAGCAGATCCCCGACGTGCAGGTCAGTACACCGTCGCAATCCCCAGCCGAGCCCAAGGCTGCGGCCGTCCCCTCGCGCTACGCCCTGATTGAGGCCACGCACCAAACCACTGCCACCCTGAACCTGCGCAAGGGAAGCGGCACCGGCTATCCCGTCATCAAGGTCGTGGATCAGGGCGCCAAGGTCAAGGTGATGCTGCAGCAGGGACTGTGGGCGCAGATTCAATGGGGAGATTCCCAAGGCTGGGTGCCGAGCATGTACCTGCAAACCCTGCCGCAACGGCCGCCGCGTGATGGACTGATTTCGGTGCCCCAGCAGAGGGCCTTGACAACGATCAGCCTCAACGGCCGCCGAGGACCGGGAGACCATTACCCGCTGGTGCGCATCCTGCAGGCCGACACCGCAGTTGTCGTCACCGCTCGCCAGGGTGCATGGCGAAAGATTGAGCGGGACGGGGAGCAGATGTGGGTTCCCGCCAGCCAGCTCAGAACCGTTTACTAGTTGCTGTTCAGCGATTTTCCTCGGCCAGATCCCTGACGCGGATGGGCGCCGCCTCTGTGGCGACCACGGCCAACTGAACCCGGTTGCAAACTTTGCGCCTTTCCGAGCGCTGACGGCGGCTGCTTTCGCATCCTGGACGGTGCCCACCGCAAAGCTTCGGTGCTGCGGTAGTTTCATCGCCCCGCCGACGGAAGCTGGTTTTTCCCTCTTTGCAGCCTCAGAGCATCTGCCTGCGACCCGGGTTGAGGCAAGCGAGGAGGACCCACAGGACGGGTTAAACAGGTCTGGGCCTGGGAACCGCGCTCGGATCCCAGGCCCAGATGGAGAGTAGGGCTTACTCGCCGATGTAGTACAGACGCTTGTTGACGAACTCGTCCATTCCCAGCGGGCCAAGCTCGCGGCCGAAGCCCGAACGCTTCACGCCGCCGAACGGCATCTCGGCGCCCTCGGCGCTGGCGGCGTTCACGCTGGCCATGCCGGCCTGCAGGCCCATGGCAACCTTCTCCGCGCGTGCCCGGTCCTCGGAGTGCACCGAGCCACCCAGGCCGTAGACGGTGTCATTGGCCATTTCCAGCGCCTCTTCATCGCTGGAGACCTTGTAGACCACGGCAACCGGGCCGAAGAGCTCCTCGTAGTAGGCGCGCATGTCCTTGGTGACACCGGTGAGCACGGCGGGGGAGTAGTAGGCTGCCGGGCCGTCGTGCAGCACACCGCCCGCGTGCAGGGTGGCACCCTTGGAGACGGCGTCCTGGACCTGCTCGTGCAGGTCCTCGGCCGCCTTGCGGGAAGACATCGGGGCGAAGGTCCCCTCCTCTTCCTTCATCGGGTCGCCGGGCTGAAGGCCTTCGGCACGCTTGGTCAGCTCGGAGACGAACTCGTCGTAGATGTCCTCCATGACGATCATTCGCTTGTTCGAGTTGCAGGCCTGGCCGGTGTTGTCGATGCGGAAGCCCCACGCGGTTTCGGCGATGTCGGAGATGTTCTGCGAGTCCAGGACGACGAACGGATCCGAACCGCCCAGCTCCAGGACGGCCTTCTTCAGGTTGCGTCCGGCCTGTTCGCCGATGATGGCGCCGGCGCGCTCGGAACCGGTCAGCGAGACACCCTGGATACGCGGGTCCTCGATGATGGTGGAGATCTGGTCGTGGGTGGCGAACAGGTTGTTGTAGACCCCGGCCGGTACTCCGGCCTCGTCGAAGATTTCCTGGATGGCCAGCGCGGAGCGCGGGCAGGACTCGGCGTGCTTGAGGATGATGGTGTTGCCCAGCATCAGGTTTGGCGCCGCGAAGCGGGCCACCTGGTACAGCGGGAAGTTCCACGGCATGATGCCCAGCAGCGGGCCGATCGGACGCTTCTGCACGACCGCGCGGCCGCCGGAGAGCGACTTGATTTCGTGGTCGGCGGCCAGGGTCGGGCCCTCGGTGGCGAAGTACTGGAAAATGTCCTTGCAGAACTCTGCCTCACCGACGGCCTCGGACAGCGGCTTGCCCATCTCGGTGGTCATGATCTTGCCCAGCTCCTCGGCACGCTCGCCGAACAGCTCGGCGATGCGGTGCACGATCTTGGCGCGCTCGTTGATGTCGGTCTTGCCCCACGACTCGTAGGCTGAGGAGGCTGCACTCAGGGTCTCCTGCACCTGCTCATCGGTGGCCACCGGGAATTCCTCGACCGTTTCGCCGGTGGCAGGATTCAGGACCTTATAGGTTTGGGCGCTCATTCTCGCTCCTGTCATAGTGCATGCAATGGACTGTCAGCTGGCGCTCGTGTCCGTGCCCGAACCCTCCGATCGGGAGGGCTGTGAACCCGGTCACGAAGCTCTCCTCTGAGCATATCGTCCGTACGAGAATATAGCTACTACGAATTCAGTACGTACAGCAGATTTTCGGTTCGGAAACCGTAGCGTCAAAGCGCGAAGCAGGGCCGGAAGCGGCGCTCCCGGCCCTGGCGTGGGGTGTGGATTTAGCCGATGGCCGAACTCTTCCACCAGTCGATGCCGGCATCGCCCTGGGTGATGGTGGAAATCTGCTCCAGCTCCTGGGTGGTGAACTCGGTGTTCTGCAGCGCCGACAGGTTCTCATCCAGCTGCTGCGTGGAGGAGGCGCCGATGAGCACCGAGGTGGCCGCGCCGTCGCGCAGCAGCCAGGCGATCGCCATCTGCGCCAGCGACTGGCCACGCTGTTGTGCCAGCTCGTTCAGGCTGCGGATCTTCTTCAGGTTCTCCTCGGTCAGCTGGTCCTGCAGCGAGCGGCGCCCGCCGGAGCGTTCGACGTCGGTGGTGCCCAGGTACTTGTTGGTCAGCAGCCCCTGCGCCAACGGGGTGAACGCGATCGAGCCCATCCGCTCCTGCTCCAGGGTTTGCAGCAGACCGTGCTCCACCCAGGGGTTGAGCATGTTGTAGGAGGGCTGGTGAATGACCAGCGGGGTGCCCAGGTCCTTGGCGATCGCGGCGGCCTCGGCGGTGCGTTCGGCCGAGTAGGAGGAGATGCCCACGTAGAGGGCCTTGCCTTGGCGCACCAGGGTATCCAGCGCGCCAATGGTCTCCTCCAGCGGCGTCTTGGGATCAAAGCGGTGCGAGTAGAAGACGTCCACGTAGTCCACGCCCAGGCGCTCCAGGGACGCATCGGCGGAGGCCATCAGGTACTTGCGCGAACCAAACGTGCCATACGGGCCCTGCCACATGTCCCAGCCGGCCTTGGAGGAGATGATCAGTTCATCGCGGTAGGGGCGGAAGTCCCCGCGCAGCATCCGGCCGAAGTTCTCCTCGGCCGAACCGGCCGGCGGGCCATAGTTGTTGGCCAGGTCGAAGTGGTTGATGCCCGAGTCGAAGGCATGGCGCAGGATTTCACGCTGGGAGTCGAAGGTTCGGTTGTCGCCGAAGTTCCACCACAGACCCAGCGAGATCGGCGGCAGCAGCAGCCCGGAGGCGCCGACGCGGCGATAGCCGAAATGCTCGTAGCGGTCTTCTGACGCGACCCATGGGCGGTGTGAATCAACAACTGGTTGGAAGCGCTCGTACTCCACGGTGCACCTTTCTCTTCTTGGCGGCAGATGCCATTGCACAAGTTCAAGACTAGGGCAGGAAAAGGGCCGGATCCGATTCATCGGGGCCACGACGCACCCACCGGTGCCCCATGGTTCACGGTGCTTAACATGAAGAACCGACCCGGGCGGCCAAGGAGGTAACGCCGCTTCGGATCGGTTCTTCTAGATCACTCGCACCTTGAGAAGGTAATAACCACTATAGGAAGCGATTCTTGTTATTAGCTGTGCGTCGAATGAGCGGTCACATAGAGAAAGCGTGACGCGAGCGGGGCGGGTCCGGCCGCGGCAATGCTTTGTGCGCGCCGGTTGGCACCGGGCCGGGAACAACCCTGGTCCCGGTGCCATGGCGGGACGATGCCCGGCGCTCAACCAGGCGCTAGTAGTTCGAGGGTGGGTCCGAGGCGGGAAAGGATTCGTCCTCCCACTCCTCGACCAGTTCCTCATCATGGTCGTGCCGGACGTCCTCGTCGCTTCGTTCCTGAGGCTGCTGTGTCATGGCCTCTCCTTCCGCTGGTGCCCTAACGGGCAATCCTGAGGTACTTTCAGTGTTCTACTTTTCGCCCGGGTTGTCGAGGGATCCGCCCCTGCCCGCCGGTGGCAGGCGGAAGCAGTGCCGCCCCGGATTGGGCGGCGCCACCCGCACTGGGTTTTAATCGAAGACATGCCCAGCATCACGAACCCAGCCGACGGAACCGAGATCTTCTTCGACGATGACCGCGCCGCGGGCGAGGCCGTCGTCTACCTGCACGGTTCAGCACTCTCCCGCTCCATTTGGCGCGGCCTGGGCTACACCAAGACGGTGGGGGCCGGACGCCGCAACATCCGCATCGACCTGCGCGGGCACGGCAAGTCCGGCAAGCCGCACCGGACCGAGTCCTACACCATGGAGCTGATCACCGGGGACGTGCTGGCCGTGCTGGATTCCCTGGGCATTGAGCGCGCCCACCTAGTGGGGTACTCCTTTGGCAGCCGCACCGCCCTGTCGATCGCACTGCAGCAGCCCGAACGGGTGCTTAGCCTGAGCATGCTGGGCGGAACCTACGCGATTGAAAGCGGCGAGATCGACGGGCTGTTCTTCGAGGGCTACCTCCAGGTCCTGCGCGCCGGGGACATCGAGGGCTTCGTCAGCGGGCAGGGGCGCCTGGACCCGGCGACCCGGATGGCGTTCCTGGCCAACGACCCGCTGGCCCTGGCCGCCTACTTCGAGGCCGCCGAAACCCTGCAGCGCCTGGAACTGGAGCAGCTGCGCGCCCTGCGGGTGCCGACCCTGCTGCTGGCCGGAACCCGCGACCAGCCGCGCTTTGAACACAACAAGGTGATGGCCCGCACCATGCCCCACGCCCGGCTGGTGCCGCTGGTGGACCGCACCCACGGCAGCACCCTGTTCCCGATCGAACCGGGAGCCACCCAGATTGCACAGTTTCTGGACCGCCACGACCGGTAGGAGCCGATGATGGTGAACCGCGCCAGCGCCCCCTTTGACCTTGCCGCGATCGGCCGGGGCCTTGCCTTCGGTCCGGCGCACACCCAAATCAGCCGGCGCCTGGGCGACGCGGTGGATGCCCCGCTGGTCATCCAGGCCCCGCCGGGCTCCGGCAAGACCACGATCGTGCCACCCGCCGTGGCCAACGCCCTGGCCGCCGCAGGGTTGGGCGGACGGGTGATCGTCACCCAGCCGCGTCGGATGGCGGCACGGGCCGCGGCCCGCCGCCTGGCCCAGCTGGACGGCAGCGAACTGGGGGAGCGGATCGGCTTCTCGGTGCGCGGGCAAAGCCTGAGCGGTCCGCGCACCCGCATTGAGTTCGTCACCGCCGGGCTGCTGCTGCGCCGGCTGCTGGCCGACCCGGACCTGGCCTCGGTGGGCGCGGTGATCGTCGATGAGGTCCATGAGCGCTCCATTGAAACCGACCTGGTGCTGGCGATGCTCAACCAGGTCAACCAGCTGCGCGATGACCTGGCCCTGCTGGTGATGAGCGCAACCCTGCACGCCGAGGACCTGGCCGGCTACCTGGGGCGCGGGGCAGCGGCCGGGATCATTTCCGGGTCCGGCATCCAGCATCCGGTCGCCGAGGAATTCTGTTCCTACAGCGGCACCCGCAACGCCGAACGCGGGCTGGAGCGCGGCTACCTGGACCACGTGGCGGCCACCGCCGTCGAGCAGACCGCCCGCAACACCGCCCAGGGCCCGGCCCGGGACACACTGGTGTTCGTGCCCGGGGCCGGGGAGGTGGAGCGGGTGCGCGCGCTGGCGGCCGGCGATCCGCGCTTTGAGGTCCTGGCCCTGCACGGGCAGGTCGAGGCCGCGGCGCAGGATGCGATCCTGCAGGACCCGGGCCCGGCGGCGCGGCCGCGGATCATCATTTCCACCCCGATCGCCGAATCCTCCCTCACGGTGCCGCGGGTGAACCTGGTGGTGGACGCCGGGTACGCCCGGGAACCGCGGCGGGACGCGGTGCGCGGGATGAGCGGGTTGGTCACCGTGGTGGCCAGCCGCGCCTCGGCCACCCAGCGGGCCGGCCGTGCCGGACGCCTGGAGCCCGGCCGGGTGGTGCGCACCCTGGATCAGCGTTCCTTCGCCGCCGCCCCGGCCTTCACCAGCCCACAGATCGCCACCGCGGAGCTGACCCAGGCGGCGCTGTACCTGGCGGCGTGGGGGACCCCGCGCGGGGAGGGGCTGGAGTTGTGGCAGCAGCCTCCGGCCGCCGCGTTGGATGATGCCGAATCCGTGCTGCGCTCACTGGGCGCGATCGACGAGAGCGGGCAGCTGACCCCTGCCGGGCAGCGCCTGGTGCAGGTGCCGGCCGACCCGCGGCTGGCCCGCGC
>NZ_JAVGCZ010000104.1:0-8905 GCF_052928425.1 Glutamicibacter sp. BSL13 | reverse complement strand
GTACCGGCCCCCGGCGGCGTTGCAGGAGCTGGTGCAGTTGCGTGATGAGCATTGCCAGTTCCCTGGTTGCCGCCGCCCGGCGGAGCGGTGCGAGATCGATCATGTCAAGGACTGGGCCAAGGGCGGGACCACCACCCGGGATAACACCAAATTGTTGTGTACCCGGCATCAGATGTTCAAACACGCCCTGCGGTGGCAGAGCCAGTTCCTGCCTGATGGGTCGGTGCGCTGGGAATCCCCGAACGGGTTGGTGCACTTTTCCGATCCGGGCAGCCTGACCACCGTGAATGGTCGCTCCAACTACACGATGAGCGCTCCTTCACGACAGGCGGTGTATGTGGATGAGAAGCTGCGTGAGGTGTTGGCGTTGCATGAGATCCCGCCGGGCACCCCGGGGTATTGGCATGATCCCAGCGACCCGGACCTGAGCTCGCAAATCCCCGGGGACCCGCCACCGGGGGCCGTGAACCGGGCACCACCCGAGCCACCAGGCGATGACCCCGACCCGCCGGGCGATGACCCGGAACCGCCGGATAGAACCTTGCCCTGCCATGGCGGGGATGAGCTGGGACCTGGCTAATCCCATCGGTTCGTGGCGCGTCTTCGGCCTGTGGCCGCCCCACCCCGGAACGGCCACAGGCTCCGGCGATTTTTGTTCAGTCCGTGGCCCTGGCTCCCTCGGCTCAAGTTCCACCGCGCAAGCTTGTTTCCAGCCCCCCATTCCGCTGGGCAGAATGAATTCATTCCGCAGGGCAAGAGGAACCCCTTCCGCATGCTGGAAGTGAATTATTTGCTTGCGGAATCAACGCGGCACCACTACAGTAAGAGCACCATTAGTGATGTGGCACACATCTCGGAGTTCTTTCTCAGGAGCAGCCATGATCAGTCTCGATCTGATTCTCTGCAGCGCCCACGTGGGCCGGCAGTGGATTCGCCGTTCGCACTATGCCGCGAAACGCAACGCGGCGCTGGCCGGCCACTATGCCGGCTACAAAGATACCTTCCTGCGCGTCTGAGATGTCCTTTTTCCTCCGCACGCCCCGCCCATGATTTTGGCGCTGGCGTTTCCGGAGAGGCACCCTTTGCCTGCGGCCCCTGTCGCTCTGACCACTTCGCCGCAACCCTCCATACCGAACCAGCTCATTTGCCCTCGGTTCTCCCTAACTTTTGCAGTCCGCTTTGCGCTGCCCGCAGCCGCTGCCTTGGCCTGCCATAAATCTCAGAGGATCCTGACCAATGTCTATCCCCAACGCCGTAACGGCGCCTCAAAGCACCCCAACCACTGATGTCCCATTGGGCATCGACCCCTCCAACCCGCACCAGCTGTCCGCTTCGCTCTACAACGAAGACCTGGCACCGACCGCCCAAAAGGGCAGAACGTGGAACGCCTACAGCATCTTCACCCTCTGGGCAAACGATGTGCACTCACTGGGCAACTACGCATTTGCCATCGGCCTCTTTGCCCTGGGCATGAGCGGATGGCAGATTCTAGGCGCGTTGGGAATCGGAGCCATATTGCTCTTTGCCCTGTTGACCCTCTCCGGATTCATGGGAGAGAAGACCGGCGTTCCCTTCCCGGTCATGAGCCGCATTGCTTTTGGCATCACCGGCGCGCAGCTTCCGGCGCTCCTTCGCGGCGCGGTCGCTATCGCCTGGTTCGGCATCCAAACCTTCCTGGCCTCCCAGGTCCTCAGCGTGATGGTGATCGCCTTGGCCCCGGGGGCCGTTTCCCTGCAGGAAACCAGCTTCCTCGGCCTCGACGTGTTGGGCTGGATATGCTTTGTTTCCCTGTGGATCCTGCAGTTGGTCATCGTCAGCTATGGGATGGAGATGATCCGCAAGTATGAGGCCTTCGCCGGTCCGGTCATCCTTGTCACGTTCCTTGCCCTGGCCGTGTGGATGCTGTTCGAATCCGGGTTCAACATCGCCCTGGATACCGGCACTCCCCGCAGTGGGCTGGACATGTGGATCGGCGTGTTCGGCGCGGCAGCGCTGTGGGTCTCCATCTACGGCACCTTCGTGTTGAACTTCTGCGATTTCACCCGCGGCGCGATTTCCAAGAAGGCAATCGTGCGCGGCAACTTCTTCGGAATCCCGCTGAACATGCTGTTCTTCGGTGCGATTGTGGTGGTGCTGACCGGCACCCAGTTCTCCATCAACGGAATCATCATTGACTCTCCGTCAGATGTCGTTCAGGCCATTCCGAACACGGCGTTGCTGTTGCTGGCATCCGGCGCCCTGTTGGTGCTGACCATCGCGGTGAACCTGATGGCGAACTTCGTCGCACCCACGTACGCCCTGAACAACCTGTTCCCCAAGCACCTGAACTTCCGCCGGGCCGCGCTGATCTCCGGGGTAATCGGGTTGGTCATCCTGCCGTGGAATCTGTACAACTCACCGGAAATCATCAACTACTTCCTGGGCGGACTGGGCGCGCTGCTCGGCCCGCTGTTCGGGATCATCATGGCCGACTACTGGCTGGTACGCCGGGCACGCATCAACGTCGTGGACCTCTACCGCACCTCCCCCAACGGCACCTACTACTTCACCCGTGGCGTGAACTACCGCGCCGTGGCAGCGCTGGCCATCAGCTCCATAGTGGCCCTGCTGCTCGCCTTCCTTCCTGCCCTGCACGTTGTCGGTCCGTTCGCCTGGTTCCTGGGCTCGGGCAGCGGCGCACTGGTATACCTGCTGCTCGCCAAGCGACAGCATGACCTGGCGGATATCGATGGCGAAGCCATCGCCGTAGTGGCAAAGCACTAGAGGGAAGGGAAAAGACCATGCGAATTCTCGTCCTGAACGTGAACACCACGGCCTCAATGACCACCGCCATCGGAGACTCCGCGCGCGAAGTGGCTTCCCCCGGGACGCAGATCATTGAGCTCACCCCCGATTTCGGGGCCGACAGCTGCGAGGGAAACTTCGAAAGTTACTTGGCGGCGATCGCCGTCATCGACAAAGTGGTCAATTACCCCGAACCGTTCGATGCGGTAATCCAAGCTGGCTACGGGGAGCACGGCCGCGAAGGACTGCAGGAACTGCTGGAGGTGCCGGTCGTGGACATCACCGAGGCGGCAGCGTCCACGGCCCAGTTCCTCGGGCACAAGTACTCGGTGGTGACCACGCTGGACCGGACGGTTCCGCTGATCGAGGACCGGCTGAAGTTGGCCGGGCTGACCGACCGGCTCGCCTCGGTGCGGGCCAGCGGACTGGGGGTCCTGGAGCTGGAGTCGGATCCGCAGCGCGCCATCGAAGCCATCGTCGCTCAGTCCCGGCGTGCGGTGCAGGAGGACAAGGCCGAGGTGATCTGCCTGGGCTGCGGCGGCATGGCCGAACTCGAGCACCAGGTCCGCGAAGCCACCGGCGTTCCGATCGTTGACGGCGTGCGCGCTGCGGTCACCATCGCCGAGTCAATGGTCCGAATGGGCCTGTCGACCTCGAAGGTGCGCACTTATGCCCCGCCGCGGCCGAAGCGCGTTACTGGCTGGCCGCTGACGAGGTTGACGGAAGTCAACGCCGCGTCCTGATAGAAACCCGCTGCGGGGCGGTCCAAAGTGCTGGACCGCCCCGCAGCGGGTGCCTTCAGGTGACTTCTTTGCCGCGGGCCTTCAGGAGCATCTCCCTTAAGCCTTGAATCTCATTCGCCCGGGATTCCCAATACTCGGCATCGAGCCCGAAACCCATGGAGGCTTCTTGAGCTTGCGCCTTGAAATAGTCTCTGTAGTCTTCCAAAGCGTCGTTCAGGTCGGCTAACTGGTCATCGCTTAGTTCAAGGAGCAGCGTCCTCACTTCCATAAGCAACCTCCTTCAGCACTGTAGGTGGCGGGCCTAAGGCTCTCAAGGCTAGCGCTTGCAGTTTGAAACTCCCAGCCCCGCGTCCAGCCCTTTGCGCAATCTCTAACGTGGTGCCCTGCTGGCTCTCGTGATTCGGCACCCGCCAGTACATCATTAGTGCACCCCAAGCGCTTCCCTAAGCCGATCCAGGACATGGCGGAAGCACGCCGCCTAAATCACCGAGCCCAGCTCAATGTCCTTTCCGCCGTAGGCTCAGCGGTGACCAAAGTGGCCGCCGATAGAGTGAGGTCGGCAGAGAATTCTTGAGCAGCCGACTCCTGGTTCAGCACAAGGCAGATGGCACCCCCTTTCCGGCGTTCGGAAGCCGGGCACCGCGCCGCCCTTGCACAATGACTTCAATGTCAGCGTCACCCAAAACTACCGACGGCGCCTTTCCGCCGCGGTGGCGGCGCTCCTCATTCGGGGGCAACGGCCTCGCCACTGCCCGGGTGCCAGCTAACCACTCTGCGTCCCCCTCGCAACTGCTTCGGGCTGGAAGCCGGGCGCGAAAGTGCCGTCCGGGCTCCCCAAGAACTGAGTCCCCAAGGAGATGGGCATAAACCTCGGGGGAAGGCAGTCTGCCCCACATCGTCCAAGTGAAGGTCGGGAGTCGAAGGCGGGCACAATACCAGCCGCGAGGGACCTTCGCCAACGAAAATGTCCCGGAATTCTCTTTTTCTTGGATTCCGGAAACAATTTGGTTCGTTATTCAGGCAGGCGCGCCTTGTTGTTCGCCGAAAAATCCTTGAAAACCCGTACTTTGGGGGCTTGGGCCCCATTAGGTGTGATTTGAATAACGATATCTGCGGAGTGCAGAGCACATAGAGCTTAGGCTAAGCTAATTTCAGATCAACCTCGCTGGCCGCCGCTCGGTGGCCCCGGAACGATAGGAAATCATGGCCTCTGTGAAACTGCGCGCCGCTGCGCTGCTTGGCATCGCTGCTCTGTCCCTGACCGCCTGCGGTTCGAACGCCTCGACCCCAGAGTCGAGCGCTTCGTCCTCCGAGGGCGTCTCGACCGTCACGTTCGAGGACAACAACGGCGAGCACACCATCGATGTCCCGGCAAAGTCCGTGGTTGCCACCGACAACCGCACCTTCGAGACCCTGGACTCCTGGGGCGTGGAGCTCTCGGCCGCGGCGGTTTCGCTGATGCCGGACACCATCGGCTACACCAAGGACAAGGACCTGATCGACCTGGGCAGCCACCGCGAGCCTGACCTGGAATCGGTCGTCGCCGTGGAGCCGGACCTGATCATCAACGGCCAGCGCTTCACCCAGTACGAGAAGGACTTCAAGAAGCTGGCCCCCGAGGCCACCATCGTCTCCCTGGACCCGCGCGAGGACAAGCCGTTCGGCGAGGAACTCAAGCGCCAGACCACCGTGCTGGGCCAGGTCTTCCAGAAGGAAGATGAAGCCAAGAAGCTGACCGACGAGTTCGACAAGGCCGTCGAGCGCGCCAAGGCCGCCTACAACAAGGACCAGAAGGTGATGGGCGTCATCACCTCCGGCGGCAACATCAACTACTCGGCACCGTCCACCGGCCGCACCCTTGGCCCGCTGTTCGACCTGCTGGATCTGACCCCGGCCCTTGAGGTTGACGAGTCCTCCACCGACCACCAGGGTGATGACATCTCCGTTGAGGCCATCGCCAAGTCCAACCCGGACTGGATCCTGGTCATGGACCGCGATGCCGCAGTGGCCGCCGATGAGCCGGACTACAAGCCGGCCGCCGACCTGCTGAAGAACTCGGATGCGCTGAAGAACGTCACCGCCGCCAAGGAAGGCAACGTCCTGGTGATGCCGGCTGACACCTACACCAACGAGGGCATCCAGACCTACACCGAATTCATCAATGACTTCGCTGATGCGCTCGAAGGCAAGTAGCCCCAACGCGCACTGACCCAGTGGTGGACGCAGCCAACCGGCGGCGTCCACCACTGTGGCGTCTCACCACACCTTCGCAGTAACGGCAGGACCATGACCAGCACCATCACCACACAGCCGCCCCGGGGCAGGCTCTTCGAACCCAAGCTGCTGCTTGGGATCCTTGGAGTCCTGATCCTGCTGGGCTTTTCGCTTTTTACCGGCGTCTACGACATTTTCGGCGCCGAGGATGGTGGGGACATGTTCGCCATCACCCGCATCCCGCGCACCATCGCCCTGGTTCTGGCCGGCGCGGCCATGGCCATGAGCGGGCTGGTGATGCAGCTGCTGACCCAGAACCGGTTCGTGGAGCCCACCACCACCGGCACCACCGAATGGGCGGGCCTGGGCCTGCTCACGGTGATGATCCTGGCCCCGAACGCCGGGATCCTGACCAAGATGAGCGTGGCAGTATTGTTCGCGTTCATCGGCACCATGCTCTTCTTCCTGTTCCTGCAGCGGGTTTCACTCAAGGCCTCGCTGACCGTGCCGATCGTGGGCATCATGCTCGGCGCCGTGGTCGGGGCGGTGTCCACGTTCCTGGCGCTGACCACCGACATGCTCCAGTCCCTGGGGATCTGGTTCGCCGGGTCCTTCACCTCCGTGCTGCGCGGACAGTACGAGGTGCTGTGGATCGTGGCCCTGGTGGCGGTCGCGATCTTCCTGGTCGCGGACCGCTTCACCGTGGCCGGGCTGGGTGAGGAGATCGCCACCAACGTGGGGCTGAACTACCGCCAGGTGATGCTCATCGGCACCGGGCTGATCGCGATCGCCACCGGTGTGGTGACCGTGGTGGTGGGCAACCTGCCGTTCCTGGGGCTGATCGTGCCGAACATCGTCTCCATGTTCCGCGGCGATGACCTGCGCAGCAACCTGCCGTGGGTGTGCCTGCTGGGCATCGCGATCGTGACCGTCTGCGACCTGATCGGGCGCACCATCATCATGCCCTTCGAGATCCCGGTCTCGCTGATCCTGGGTGTGGTCGGTGCGGTGGTCTTCATCGCCCTGTTGTTGAGGCAGCGTCGAAATGGCTAGTCTGATGAGTGAGAACCCGACGATGTCCCAATCCATGCCCCCAAACTTCGCCCCGCTGCGCCAGTCCGGCGCGCTGCCCTCCAAGAAGGTGCGCACCCGCTACTGGGTGATCCTCTCGCTGCTGATCCTGGCGGCCCTGGGCTTCAGCTACGGCTTTTTGGCCCTGGACAACCCGATGCCGGTGGGCAGCGAGGGCTTCTGGCGGATCGCCGAGCTGCGCGCCACGTCGCTGACCACCATGGTGATCGTGTCGATCTGCCAGGCGGTGGCCACCGTCAGCTTCCAGACGGTCACCAACAACCGGATCATCACCCCCTCGATCATGGGCTTTGAATCCCTGTTCGTCGCGGTGCAGACCTCCTCGGTGTTCTTCATGGGTGCGGCCGGGATCGTGGCGCTGCAGGGGGTGACCCAGTTCGTGCTGCAGGTGGCGATCATGGTCGCCCTGTCGGTGGCGCTGTACGGCTGGCTGCTCTCGGGCAAGTTCGGCAACATCCAGATCATGCTGCTGATCGGCATCATCATCGGCGCGGGCCTGGGCTCGGTGTCCACGTTCATGCAGCGCATGCTCACCCCCAGCGAGTTCGACATCCTCACCGCCCGGCTCTTCGGCTCGATCTCCAACGCGGACGTGAGCTACTTCCCGGTGGCGATCCCGCTGATGGCGGTCTCCGCGCTGTTCCTGATCCTGTCCTCCAAGCGGCTGAACGTGGTCGCCCTGGGCCGGGACACCACCATGAACCTGGGCATCAACCACCGCGGCGAGGTGATGCGCACCCTGTTCTTCGTCTCGATCCTGATGGCCGTGTCCACCGCGCTGGTGGGCCCGCTGACCTTCTTCGGCTTCTTGGCCGCGATGCTCTCCTACCAGCTGGCCGACACCTACGACCACCGCTACATCTTCCCGATGGCCGCGCTGACCGGGTTCGTGATCCTGGCCGGGGCCTACTTCATCATGAAGAACGTCTTCTACGCCCAGGGCGTGGTGGGCATCATCATTGAACTGGTTGGCGGCACCGCATTCCTCATCTTCGTCCTCAGAAAGGGCCGGCTGTGATTACCCTCAAAGACGTCCGCAAGCAGTACAGCAGCGAAGTTGCCATCGGGCCGGTGACGCTGCAGATCCCGGCCGGGGGCATCACCGCGCTGGTGGGCCCGAACGGCGCGGGCAAGTCCACCATGCTGACCATGGTCGGGCGCCTGCTCGGCCTGGATGAGGGCACCATCGAGGTGGCCGGCTACGACGTGGCCTCCACCGCCTCGAAGGACCTGGCCAAGATCGTCTCGATCCTGCGCCAGGAGAACCACTTCGTCACCCGCCTGACCGTGCGCCAGCTGGTCGGCTTTGGCCGCTTCCCACACTCCAAGGGGCGGCTGACCCGCAAGGATGAGGAGATCATCTCCCTGGCGATCGACTTCCTGAACCTGAACGACCTGGAGGACCGCTACCTGGACCAGCTCTCCGGCGGTCAGCGTCAGCGCGCCTACGTGGCCATGGTGCTGGCCCAGGACACCGACTACGTGCTGCTGGATGAGCCGCTGAACAACCTGGACATGAAGCACTCGGTGCAGATGATGAAGCACCTGCGCAAGGCCGCCCAGGAGCTGGGGCGCACGATCGTGATCGTGTTGCACGACATCAACTTCGCCGGGCACTACTCGGACTACATCTGCGCCATGAAGAAGGGCCAGGTCGTGGAGTTCGGCTCCCCCGAGGCAATCATGCGCGATGAGGTGCTCTCCGCCGTGTTCGATACCCCGGTACGCGTCATCGAGGGCCCGGAGGGCCCGCTGGCGGTCTACTACTAAACCCCCCGCATGGGGCCGCAGCGGCCCCTTGGATCCCGAAAGGCCGGCCGATGGGCCAGGGCTCAACCCTGCTGCACACCGGCTGGCCGATGTGGGTGATGCTGGTGCTGGTGACGGGGATCGCCGCCCTTTTCGCCCAGCGCCTCCTGCTGTTGCCGGCCCGCCAGATCCTCACCGCGGTGCTGCGCGCCCTGGCGCAGATGCTGGTGGTGGCGCTGGCGATCTCCCAGCTCTCCCGGTCCTGGTGGCTGACCGTACTGTTCCTGCTGCTGATGTTCGTGGTGGCCGCATTGACCAGTACC
>NZ_JAVGCZ010000103.1:0-9210 GCF_052928425.1 Glutamicibacter sp. BSL13 | reverse complement strand
GCGGCGCCCCCGGGTCGTGGCCCAGCCGCAGCACCTGCCGGTGGCCACCGAATTGACCGGCAGCTACCGGCAGCTGGAGCGTCCGGCCAGTGTGGACGCCGCCCTGGCCAACAGCCACGCCGCCAACGAACCGGGCACCGCGCAAGACCCGGGGGCCGGGGACCCGCTCTCCCAGCTGCGCGCCAAGGACGAGGACCCGGCAGGGTGGGGTGAGAAGCCTGATGACCTGGCCGAGGGGATGCGCCGCGAAAAACCGCCGCACTGGGGCTGATACGCCGCCGGCCGCACCCTAGTTCACCAGCACGGCGGAAACCTTGCCGCGGGTGACCGCCCCGGAGAGCTCATCGGCCTGGGCCCCGTCGGCGGCCACCACCACAATGCCCTCCCCGGACGTGCCGGAGGCCGGCAACAAGCCCAGCGAATCACCCTCGCCGCGCTGCGGCACCCACAGCACCGGCAGGCGCCGGCCAATGGTGTGGGAGATGATCTCCTGTTCAAAGCCGTCCCCGCTGCTGAGCACGATATCCACCAGCTGCCCGGGGTGCAGCAGCTGAACGGTGGCCGGATCCGACAACCGGATCGGCACCGCCACACTGCCCGGCGGCATCCCGGTCAGCAGCTGTGGACCAATCAACACCTGTTCATTGAGCAATGCACCGGCCGGTAAACCCACCGCCAGGCGCTGGCCGATGGCCTGCTGGGGGTCATCGAGCAGCCCCGGAACCTGTGACAGGCCGCTGACCGGTGAGAACACCACGTCCTGGGCCAGCAGCTGGGACCCGGCGGACTTCTCCACGGCCAGGGTCAGCACCTGCTGGTCGCTGGTCCTTTCCGGCGCCAGGGCGCTGAGCAGCGAGGCGCCCGCCAGCACGGCGAAGGCTACCGCCAACGGGCGGCGGTAGCGACGGAACAGCTCGGCCCGTGAGGACGCCGGGCGGCGGCGGGGACGCGGAATTCGTGGGACACGCGGGGTGCGAAATCGGCTCATGGCCCCATGCAACCACCGCGGCCCCGGTTCCGGGCGCCCGCGTCCGCGGATTGTGGAGGATGCTAGGGGAGGAGGATCCCTAGAACCCGTTGTCCAGGCGCCGTATCGCCGAGGGCATGATCACCACTCCGACCGGACGGTCATGGCGGTCCACGGCGAATGAGCCGGCCTCCACGAACTCGTCATCGCGCACCAGCGCCGCAATCCGGGTCTGGTAGCCGTCAATCTTGGGCAGGAACCGGTCATAGTAGCCCCCGCCCTGCCCCAGACGCAGCCCGGCAGCATCCACCGCCAGGGCGGGGATGAACATCAGGTCAATCTCGGCAAACAAGCTGGCATCGTGGCGCGGTCCGACCGGTTCGTTGACCGGGGCCACCCGGCTCTGCACGATCTCGGTGCCCGGCTCCCAGCGGGTCCAGGACAGGACATGTCCCGGCTCGCACACCGGCAGGTAGACCTCGAAGCCGCGCCCGGTCAGCTCCTGGAGCAACGGGGCCGTGTCCGGCTCGTCCGGGGAGGAAAAGTATGCCGCCACTTTCTTCGAATGCCCCTCGGGGGCCGCGTCCAGTACCTCCAGCACCCGCTGGCGAAGCTGGGCAGCCTCCTCGGCGCGCAGTTCCGGGGAGAGCCGACGCCGCTCGGCGCGAATCGCCCGGCGCCAGCTGGGCTTGTCCTGCGGCACGGGCGGGTGATGCTCCAAACGATGCGAAGGGTGCTGGCTCATGCAAGCTACTGTACCTTTTGTCCGCATCCCGCCCAGCCCTGCCGGGGTGGCGATTCGCCCTGGATCCACAGCGTCATATCGGTGGCCCTTCGATGTGTCAGGCGCGGCGCAGGGCCGGCGGCGGCATACGATACTCATATGTTTTCCTCCTGGCTGCCGCGTCCGGCACTGGACGTGCTTGAGTCCGACCGGTTGCTGCTGCGCAGGCTGACCCGGAAGGACTACGAGGCGTGGATGCACCTGCGCTGGGTCAACAGCCAGTGGCTGCAACCATGGGATCCCACCGACCCCGCCGGACGCACCCCCACCACCACCTTTCAACAGATGGTCCGCTCCCAACGCCAGTCGGCGCTGGAAGGGACCGGCTACTGCTGGGTGGTCACCCTGAAGGACCCGCACGCGGCCAACCCGCCGCTGATTGGGCAGGTGTCCCTGTCCGGGATCCAACTGGGGGCCGCGCGCAGCGCCTCGATTGGCTACTGGATTGATCACGGGCACGCCGGGTTCGGCTACATCCCCGAGGCGGTGGCCCTGGTGGGGGACTACAGCTACGCAAAGCTGGGGCTGCACCGGCTGGAAATCAATATCCGCCCCGAAAACGCGGCCAGCCTGCGGGTGGTGGAAAAGCTGCGGTTCCGTGACGAAGGGGTGCGCGAACGCTTTCTGCACATCAACGGGCAGTGGCGGGATCACCGCACCTTCGCGCTGAACCGAGAGGACTTCAGCGGGACACTATTAGAACGTATCAACGAATCCCGGCCCGAACCGCGGCCCTGAGTCGTGGTTTGCGCGCTGATGTGAGGCAACTGGGCAGAAAACTTGTAGACACACCGCGACATTTGACCAGCGCCGCGTGATCGGTTGCATAGGGTTAAATCGAGAATCCCTGACCTGGATTCAATGTTGACCGACCGGAATCGGTGATGGAGGAATCAATGGCTGCCACGTCGCAGAGCGCACCGCAGAAAAAAGTTTCAGCTGCCCAGCCAAAACTTCGCCTGCGCTATGGACGGTTGAGCGTGGCCCTCGTCGGCTTGCTGGCCCTGGTGGCGACACTGGTCACCGCGGTGCTGGCCCCGTTCACCTCGATCGGTTTCGGCCTGGTGTTCTTCCTCTTCGCCCTGGGAGTGGCCAGCTTCGCCGCCCTGCGCACCATGGCCGTGCGTGACCGCAACCGCAAGCTGCTGCAGCGCATGGAAGCGGTACGTGAGCAGGCCCTGCACACCCCGGCCTTCGAGGACTCCAGCAACCAGGTCATCGCCAAGTCCGCGAAGGATGAGAAGGTTTTTGACGCCCGACCGGATTCCGGCCGTCGGGCTCCCTCGATTACCGCAGAGGAACTGCGTGCCGAGGCCCTGCGCGTGGCCCGCGGCGACGGTGGCGTGAAGCAGCCGGCCACCTGGGAACCGACCGAGGTGCCCAAGCCGAAGTACGTTGCCGTGCGCGAAGCCACCGAAGCCACCCGTCAGCAGGTCGCCGAGCAGGTTCGTCCCGAGCCGCTGCCGAAGGCCGAACCGCTGCGCCCCAGCGCGAAGATCAGCCTGAAGGCCTCCGAGGAGGCCCGCGAGATCGCCAAGCAGGTTTCCGCGGCAGACAAGGCGGCCATCGCCAAGCTTGACGCCGCCCGCGGCACGGGCGAGGAAAAGGCCGCCGAGACCCCGGTGAAGCCGGCCGCCAGCGAGGAAGCCGCCAAGGCTGCGCCAGCCAAGGCCGAGAAGGCCGCCCCGGCGCCCAAGGCGAAGACCGAGGCCGAGGGATCGAAGCAGCGGCTGAACCTGGACGCGGTGCTGCAGCGCCGCCGGGCCTAGCACTTCACCGCACCACGACACAGCAACGGGCTGGGAACCACTGGTTCCCAGCCCGTTGTCGCAGGTTTTAGCCGGTGTACGGCTAAAGCTGTTCGTCCTCACCCAGCAGCGGCCCGCCGCTGCCCTTGTGGTGGCCAAAGACCAGCGTGGTTTCCGTGTGGCCCACCGACTCGTCCGTGGCCAGGTTATCCAGCACCCAGTCCCGCAATTCCTCGGTGGAGCGCACCGCAATGTGCAGCAGGTAGTCGGTGCCGCCGGAGACGTGGAACATGGACAGCACCTCGGGAAGCTGCGGGATGCGTTCACGGAAGCGGTCAATCTTCTCCCGGTCATGGGCCCGCAACTTCACCGAAATCAGCGCCTGCACGGTGCGGCCGACCGCGGTGAGGGAAATCTCCGCGTGGTATCCGGTGATGATGCCGCGCTCCACCAGCGAACGGGTGCGCAGCAGCGCCGTGGACGGGGCGATGCCGGCCCGCTGGGCCAGTGTGGCATTGGAGATGCGCGCATTGCCGACCAACTCATCGATGATAATTCGGTCAATCTCATCAAGTTCGGTGTTCGGGTGCGAATCGGAGTGCGAAGACATAGCAACATTTCATCACATTCCCGCTTCCCCGGAATCCACCGGCCAGCCGCCAGCTGCCCGGCTCGGCTGCCGGCCCCAGGATCCAATGTGCTTAAACGTTGCGGGTGCGCCGGAGGAAAACCAGGGTGGCGGATCACTATATTTGAACCTATGACGCGACAATCAGAATTCACCGGCGAGCTCTACGACACCCGGCTGGCCGCCTACTGCCTGGTGGAATCGGAGGGCCGTTTCCTGCTGACCCTGTGGGACATGCGTCACCGTGACACCCATTTCATGCCGCGCTGGTCACTGCCCGGCGGGGGAATTGAACTGGGGGAGGACCTTGAGCAGGGCGCGGCGCGCGAGGTCTTTGAGGAGACCGGCTATCACGTGAAGGACCTGGTCCTGCTCGATGCCTCCACCGGGGTGATTCCGGCCGCCAAACGCTATGTGCAGACCGCGCACGCCATGCAGACCGTGGCGATTGTCTACCGGGCCAGCATCGGCGGCGGGTCGCTGCGTCACGAGGTCGGCGGCAGCACCAGCCGCGCCGAATGGTTCACCCGCGAGGAAATCAGCAAGCTGCCGCGCATTGAACGCGTCGACAGGATGCTGCGCCTGTACTAGAACACAGCGTGTGACCCGGCCAAACACCGGGTCGTGGCATAGGCTAAGGGAAGTATGAAACGTCGCAAAGTGTTGCCGGTCCTCTGCACCGGCGCGGTGCTGGTCCTGGGTCTCAGCGCCTGCACCGGCAACCCCCAAGACCCCGCACCGCCCACCGAAGCGGTCGAATTGCGCATGGCCACCCACTCCGAGCCCACCTACCGGGCGCTGGGGGCCATCTACGCCGACCAGCTGGAGCAGAAGGGCTACCAGGTCACGCTGCTGGACCCGGTGGCGGACCCGGCCGCTCAGGTCCTGGCCGGGCAGGCCGACCTGGTGATCACCAGCGCCGGCACCGCCGCCCACCAGGTGGCCCCGGCCAGGCCGGATACGAAGAACACCGACAGCGCGGTGCTCAGCCGGGAGCAAAGCGCCAAGATGATCGCCGGCGCCCTACCCGAAAATGTCCGCGCGCTGGATGCCAGCCCCGGGGACCTGGGTTCGGTGCTGGTGATGAGCCGGGCGCAGCTGGCCCTGCAGGACGTGGAGGACTACAAGGAGCTGGCCCAGAAGTGCCCGTCCCTGAAGCTCGCCGCCCCGCAGGCCTCGGCCACCCTGCTGCGTGAGGGGCTGGATGGGGCCAACTGCTCCGCCGCCAAGGTGGAGGCCACCACCGCGGACCGCCTGCCTGGCATGTTGCGCAACGCCGAGGTGGACGGTGTGGTGCTTTCGCAGGCCGACGCGCTGATCGCAGACGAGGGCTTTGTGGCCGTGGCCGGCACCGAGGCGCTGTTTGACAGCGAACCGGTCCTCGCCCTGGGCGATGCGGACGTGGATGAGGGCGCGGCCCGCGCCATCAACGAGGTGACCGCGAAGCTGGATGAGGATACGCTCACCGCCGTGTCGCGCATGGCCCACGGCACCGAGCCGGCCAGCGCCGAGGACGTCGCTGAACGCTGGCAGTGGCTCTCCCAGTAGCCGCCCGGGCCGGTGCCCAAAAAAGTTTGAAATGGAATTACGCGCCGCGAGACTTGCACCGTTGCGGCGTGAGAAAGTAGGGAACATGCCGGAATTCAAGCAGTCCACCAAGCTTCACAACGTCCTGTACGACATTCGTGGACCGCTGCTTGAGCACGCCCAGCGGATGGAGGCCGAAGGGCACCGCATCCTGAAGCTGAACATCGGCAACCCGGCCCCGTTTGGTTTTGAAGCCCCCGACGCGATCCTGGTGGACATGATCCGCAACCTGCCCAACGCCCAGGGCTACTCGGATTCCCGTGGCATCCTCTCGGCGCGCACCGCGGTGTCCCAGTACTACCAGACCCGCGGCATCCAGACCATTGGCGTGGATGACGTGTACCTGGGCAACGGGGTGTCCGAGCTGATCACCCTGAGCCTGAACGCGCTGCTGAACAACGGGGACGAGATCCTGATCCCGGCCCCCGACTATCCGTTGTGGACCGCCTCGGTGTCCCTGGCCGGGGGCACCCCGGTGCACTACCTCAATGACGAGTCCGAGGGCTGGCTGCCGGACATCGAGGACATGGAATCGAAGATCACCGCCCGCACCAAGGGCATCGTGATCATCAACCCGAACAACCCCACCGGGGCGGTGTACCCGAAGCAGACGCTCGAGGCGATCCTGGAGCTGGCCCGCCGGCACAACCTGGTCGTCTTCTCGGATGAGATCTACGAAAAGATCCTCTACGACGAGGCGGTGCACGTGAACACGGCCTCCCTGGCCGATGACGTACTTGTTTTGACCTTCTCGGGGCTCTCCAAGGCCTACCGGGTGTGCGGTTTCCGCTCCGGGTGGATGGCCATCTCCGGGCCGAAGCAGCAGGCGCGGGACTATATTGAGGGCATCAACCTGCTGACCAACATGCGCCTGTGCGCCAATGTTCCGGCCCAGCACGCCATCCAGACCGCACTGGGCGGGTACCAGTCGATCAATGACCTGATCCTGCCCGGCGGCCGGCTGCGCGAACAACGTGATGCGGCCTACGACCTGCTGACCGCGATCCCCGGTGTTTCGGTGCAGAAGGCCAAGGGCGCCCTGTACATGTTCCCGAAGCTGGATCCGCAGGTGTATCCGATCCACAACGACGAAACCTTCGCCCTGGAACTACTCAAGGCCCAAAAGATCCTGGTGACCCAGGGGACCGCCTTCAACTGGGTGCGCCCGGACCATTTCCGGCTCGTTACCCTGCCCTCGGTCCGCGACCTGCAGGACGCGGTGGGACGCATCGGGGAATTCTTGGCAGACTGGCGTTCCCACGCCTGACCAACTACCTGGAAGTGGTGCAACCATGAACGGCAACGTCGAAAACAGTGACCTGATCCTGGGGATGCGGGTTGGCGGCGAGCCGCGCCTGGCCGAGCGCCAGACCGGCCTGCCGCACTGGTGGCCGGTGCAGGCACCACAATCCAAGGCCGAGGGGAAGAAGGCCCTGGAGCACCTGGGCGAGCAGCTCTCCGATGATCAGGAAAAACTGTTCGCCTCGGCCATCGCCGGCGGCTCAAAGGATTCGGTGCTGCTGATCCTGCAGGGGATGGACACCTCCGGCAAGGGCGGCATCGTCCGCCACGTGCTGGGACTGGTGGACCCGCAGGGCGTCTCCCACCACTCCTTCAAGGCCCCGACCCCGGAGGAACGGGCCCACGACTTCCTGTGGCGCATTGAACGCCAAGTGCCGCAGGCCGGGATGATTGGTGTCTTCGACCGTTCACACTATGAGGATGTGCTGGTTCACCGGGTGCGGAAGCTGAGCACCGCCGAGGAAGTCGAATCCCGCTACGGGCGGATCAATGACTTTGAACAGCGCCTGGTGAACCAGGGCACCCGGGTGCTGAAGGTGTTCCTGCACCTGAGCCGAGAGGAGCAGTACCAGCGGCTGATGGCCCGCCTGGATGACCCAACCAAGCACTGGAAGTTCGCCACCGGGGACGTAGATGACCGCCTGCTGTGGGACGAATACCAGAGCGCCTACGAGATCGCCATCAGCCGGACCAACACCAAGGCGGCTCCATGGTATGTGGTTCCGGCCGACCACAAGTGGGCCGCCCGGTGGTGCGTGGCCAAACTGCTGCAGCAGGTGCTGGGGGAGATCAACCCGCAGTGGCCACAGGCCACCTACGATGTCGCCGCACAGCGGGCGCGGCTGGAAGCGGCGCACTAGCCAGCAGGCTGCCGCCGGAGTGCGGATCCGCGCCCCCAGGCTGGCTCTGCCCGGCCGGGCAGCGGGGTGGTCGTGTGCCCCGGAGCAGCGCGCAGGTTGGTGGGTGGGGAACCTAGTCCTCGTCCTCCATGTCCTCAACCCGCTGCCGCGCCTGCTCCAGGCGCTGGGAAACGCCGTTGAGCCAGTTCTCGCAGTGCAGGGCCAGCGCCTCACCGCGCTCCCACAGCTTCAGGGACTGCTCCAGGCTGGCGCCGCCGGTCTCCAATTGGTTGACCACCGAGACCAGTTCCTCGCGGGCCTGTTCGTAGCTGAGCTGGACGATGTCTTCGGGGAGCTGCTGGGTCATTTTCATATCCTTGTCATTCACGGGCGTCTGGGAAGTTTCACATGGGGCGGCGCCGGGCGGGACTACGCCTCACGAGGTTCCGGGTGGACATCGCGCACCTGGGCGTCGAACCGGCCGGCCGCGACGCGCACCCGCACCGCCGCCCCCGCCTCCAGGACCGCGGCATCACGAATGATGGCCCCGGACGCGTCCTGGGCGACCGCGTAGCCGCGGTCCAGGGTTTGCTGGGGTGAGAGCGCCCGCACCTGGGTGGCCAGGTGGCGGATCTCGTCCCGTGCCCGGTCCACCCGATGGCGCAGCAGCTGGGTGGACCGCTCCCGCCAGCGGGAGAGGTCCTCGCGGCGAGTGGTGATCATGGTTTCGGGGAACGCCATGACCGGGCGGGCACGCAGCGATTCAAGCAGCTGGGCCTCACGCTGCAGCTGGTGGTTGATGGCCCTATCCAGCCGGTCCCGGGCCTGGGCCAGCCCGGCAAACTCCTCCTGCAGATCCGGCACGATGCGCTTGGCCGCGTCTGTGGGGGTGGAGGCCCGAAGGTCGGCCACGTCATCCAGGATCGGGCGATCCGCCTCGTGCCCGATGGCGGAGACTACCGGGGTGGTTGCGGCGAACACCGCGCGCACCAGCTCCTCACTGGAAAACGGCAGCAGGTCCTCCAGCGCCCCGCCGCCGCGGGCAATGACAATGACATCGATTTGCGGGTCCGCATCCAGCTGGGCCAGCGCCTCCATCACCTGGGAGGCGGCGTCGCGGCCCTGCACGGCGGTGTTGATGATCCTAAAGCGCGCCGCCGGCCACCGCAGCGTCGCGTTGCGCACCACGTCCTTCTCCGCATCCGAATCGCGCCCGGTGATCAGCCCGATGGTGCGTGGCAGCACCGGTAGCGGCTTCTTGTGCTCCAGGGCAAACAGCCCCTCCGCGCCGAGCGCCTGGCGCAGGCGTTCCAGCCGGGCCAGCAGCTCGCCGAGCCCCACCGGGCGCAGGTCGG
>NZ_JAVGCZ010000102.1:0-9212 GCF_052928425.1 Glutamicibacter sp. BSL13 | reverse complement strand
GTTGCCGCGAAGGACCCCTCCGGCGCGGACGTCGGGGTGCTGCTCTACCGCCAGGACGAGCAGACCGTGCTGGCCTACTCGAACATCTGCACCCACCAGGGCTGCGCGGTGGGCGTGAAGTCCCCGGCCAAGACGGACTTCTACTGCGCCTGCCACGGCTCGCACTTTGACCCGCTGGACGGCACCGCCACCGAGGGCCCGGCCAAGGGCGCGCTGACCCGCTTCGCCTGCACCATAGAGCAGGGCAACATCCTGGTCTACGTCCCGGCCGAGAGCTAGGCCCCACACCGCGAGATGCAACGGCCAGGGGCCGGGGCCGGCCCAAAAAGCCGGTACCGACCCCTGGCCGTCCCCTTGTCCCCCACGCGTCCCACCCGCGGCGCCGGGCCGTGCCGCGGCGCTAGAACAGTGCGACGCGCTGCGGGCTGGGGAAGATCTCGTCCAGCTGTTCACGCTCGGCAGCGGTGGGCACCCAGCGCACGGCCTGGGCGTTCGCGGTGACCTGTTCCGGGCGGGTCGCCCCGCCGATGACCGAGGCCACCGGGGACTGGGCGGCCAGCCAGGAGAAGGCCAGCTGCACCGGGCTCAGCTCCCGTTCGGCGGCGAAATCCGCGAAGCGCTGCAGCTGTTCGAAGTCGCTGGTTTCCAGCAGGTGCTGGCGGGCGTGGGTCAGCCGGCTGCCCTTCGGTGCACTGCCCTTGGAGTATTTTCCGGTCAGCAGGCCGTTGGCCAGCGGGAAGTAGGGCAGCACCCCGAGACCGAATTCGCGCGCCGCCGGCAGCACCTCCAGCTCGGCCCGCCGGTCAAGCAGGTTGAAGTGGTTTTGGGCGCAGATGAAGCGGTGGGATCCGAGCTGCCGGGCCACGTACTCGGCCTGGGCGATCTGCCAGCCGGCATGGTTCGAGTGCCCGATGTAGCGCACCTTGCCGGAGGTGACCAGATCATCCAGCGCGCGCAGCGTCTCATCGATCGGCGTATTGGGATCCGGCGTGTGGAACTGGTAGAGGTCGATGTACTCGGTTCCCAGCCGGCGCAGGGAGGCCTCCACCGCGCGCATGATGTAGCGCCGCGAGCCCCGGGCCCCGAAGTCCGCCCCGTTCACCCCCTGCATGTCCAGGCCGAACTTGGTGGCCAGCACCACCTCGTCGCGGCGCTTTCCCAGCGCCTTGCCCAGCCGCTGCTCGGACAGGCCGGGCTGCTTGCCGTACATGTCCGCGACGTCGAACAGCGTGATCCCGGCATCCAGTGCCGCGTGCACCACCGCATCGGTTCCTGCCTGGTCCTCGGTGGCGGTCCCGGCCCGGCCGAGGTTGTTGCACCCCAGGCCGACCACTGACACGCTCAACCCGCTGTGTCCCAGCTGGCGGAATTCCATGTTCCCTCCTTGGCGGGCACGCTGCTGCTGCCCGCGGTCACCCACCACCGCGCCCGGTTCCCGTCGGCGGCCGGCGGGCGGCCCGAGGTGCTGCGGCGGTGGTCTGCCTCTGATTTCTTCACCAGCGCGCCGCAGCGCGCCGGACCCTGCTTACAACCTATCGGTTCGGATGAGGTCACGGACATATTTCGGTCAAAATTCACTACATTGCATATTTATCCACTATGCTGGATACATGTCTAAAGTCCTCACTAACCTTCCAGTCGGAGAACGCGTCGGAATCGCCTTCTCCGGCGGCCTTGACACCTCCGTTGCCGTCGCCTGGATGCGCCACAACGGCGCCATCCCCTACACCTACACCGGGGATCTGGGCCAGTACGACGAGCCGAACATCGACGCCGTTCCCGGCCGCGCCCTGGAATACGGTGCCGAGGCCTCACGCCTGGTCGACTGCAAGCCGGCCCTGGTCGAGGAGGGCTTCGCGGCCCTGGCCTGCGGCGCCTTCCACATCCGTTCCGGCGGCAAGTCCTACTTCAACACCACTCCCCTGGGCCGTGTGGTCACCGGCACCCTGCTGGTGCGCGCCATGCGTGAAGACGGCGTGGACATCTGGGGCGACGGCTCAACCTACAAGGGCAACGACATTGAGCGCTTCTACCGCTACGGGCTGATGGCCAACCCGCGGCTGCAGATCTACAAGCCGTGGCTGGACCCGAACTTCGTGCACGAACTGGGCGGACGCCAGGAAATGAGCGAGTGGATGGTCGCCCACGGCTTCCCGTACCGCGATTCCGCCGAGAAGGCCTACTCGACCGATGCGAACATCTGGGGCGCCACCCATGAGGCGAAGACCCTGGAGCTGCTGGACACCTCGCTGGAATCGGTCGAACCGATCATGGGCGTGAAGTTCTGGGACGAGTCGGTGCAGATCAAGTCCGAGGACGTGTCGATCACCTTCGAGGCCGGACGCCCGGTGGCCATCAACGGCCAGGAGTTCAGCAGCGCGGTCGCCCTGGTCAACGAGGCGAACCTGATCGGTGGACGCCACGGCCTGGGCATGAGCGACCAGATCGAGAACCGCATCATCGAGGCCAAGTCGCGCGGCATCTACGAGGCCCCGGGCATGGCGCTGCTGTTCATCGCCTACGAGCGCCTGGTCAACGCGATCCACAACGAGGACACCGTGGCCAGCTACCACAACGAGGGCCGCCGCCTGGGCCGCCTGATGTACGAGGGCCGCTGGCTGGACCCGCAGTCGCTGATGCTGCGCGAATCGATCCAGCGCTGGATCGGCTCGGCGATCACCGGCACCGTCACCCTGCGTTTGCGCCGCGGGGACGACTACACGATCCTGGACACCGCCGGGGAGAACCTGAGCTACCACCCGGACAAGCTCTCGATGGAGCGTGTGGGCGACGCCGCGTTCGGCCCGCTGGACCGCATCGGCCAGCTGACCATGCGCAACCTGGACATCGCCGACTCGCGTGGACGCCTGGAGCAGTACGCCACCATGGGCCTGGTCGGTGGGCACACCGCCGATCTGGTCGGCGCCCTGGAATCCGGCGGCGCCGAGGCCATCGCCGAGGTTTCCCCGGTGGAAAGCGAGGAGCTGGCCCAGGACCGGATCATTGAAAGTGCCGCGTTCGACGCCGGCACCGACTAGGAACCCGGCCCCGGCACCATGCTGAACGGCCCCGGCCGGCTTCCCGTTGTGGGAGCCGGCCGGGGCCTTGGCATGTGCGCCGTCCGACTGGTTTCCGTGTTGCGCCCAGCCTGGGGCTGTGTGCCCGCCGGGGTGCCGCGGTGGGGGCTAGCCGTTCCACCCGTTCAGGACGGCCAGGGACTGCAGGGCCAGGATGAAGCCGACCAGCGCGATCATCCGCAGGCCGGCGTGAATGATCCTTCCCCTGCGGGTGTCCTTGCCCGGCAGGGTGAACGCCTCGTCCGCCAGCCAGGTCACCAGCGTGGTCAGCGTGCCGATCAGCGCCTTTTGCTCCTCGGGCATCCGCATCAGCCTGGCCAGGGCGATGCCCAGCGCCAGTCCGAACAGCAGTTGGCCGGCCACCAGCGCGGCGGCGCGCCAGCCCGGCCAGCCCCAGCGGTTCCGGCGCGGGCTCGCGGCCGGTGGGCGGTCCATGGTTGCGTCCCGTGCGGTCCGTGGTGCCATTAGCCGAGCAGGCTCATCAGCGCGCTGACGCAGATGGTGAAGCCGATCAGCGAGACGAGCTTGAGCACCAGCATGATCCGTGCGGTGGTGCGCAGGTTGGCGGTGGACCACTGCACGCCGTGCTCCACGGCCCAGGCCACGATGCTGATGATCACGCCGGTCAACGCCAGTTCAGCCGGCGGCAGGGCGATGACCTGCACCAGTCCGAGTCCCAGGATCACGCCGATGCTGGCCTGGAACACCAGGTGCATCGGTGCCCGGCTCTCGCCCATGCGGGAGGTGCGCCGCCCGGTGGCGTCGTGCCCGCTCTTGCTTTGCTCCATGTCTCCTCTTCGGGGGGTGTTTCGCGCCAGGTGATACTTCCGGCGGTGCCGCTAGGCGGGCTAGGTCAGCGAGAACGGCTTGGGCGGCAGCGGGTGGACCGCCTTGGCGGCCTGCAGCCCGTCGTAGCCGGCGGTGGCGATCGTCATCTTGGTGAAGTCGAGTTTGGCCTCGCGGATGCACACCTTCACGGCGGCCACGGCCTTTTTCGGGGCCGGGGTCAGGATCCGGATGTTCAGCTTGTGCGGGGCAAAGTCGCTGGATTCCACGGTGCCCAGCCCACGCCAGGCCAGGTGGGAGGTCAGCGCGTCGGTGGCCTTGTGTTCCAGGTAGCGGTCGCGTTCGGTGCCGGCCGCGCTCTTCAGTGCGTACTGCACGATCACCCAGGACTGCTCCTGCTCCGGGATCGGGGCGTAGCCGTCGGCCTGGCACTGCTCCAGGAAGCCGGCGAACAGTTCATCGGCCCGTTCCATGTCCACATCCTGCACTGAACTGGTCTTGGACTGGTGGCCGACCGCCCCGTGGTTGATGACGAACTGTCCCAGGTCCTCGTTGTCGAACTGCTGGTACCAGGCTTCCCGGAAGTGCAGCTGGTTCTTCTCGTCCAGATGGTAGGTGCGGATGATTGCCATAGTCAGTGGTCCTTGGTTTCGCTCAGGTTCGGATTCGGTGCGCGCAGCTCGGTGGCCCTCTCCAGCCAGGTCGCGCGGTACTGCCGGTTGAAGGGCGGTTGGTCGGCGCGGACCGCGGTCATCAGCTCCGCGGCGCTGTTGCGCATCTGTTCGATGAGCGGCCCGGGGTAGCCCATGGTGCGCGCGTGTTCCTCGAACTCGTCCTCGTCATCCAGGAACAGGCCGCGGGAGTTGGAGCGGATCACATCCAGGTCCATGTCGATCGAGTTCACTTCCCAGCCCCCGGTGGGCAGCGTCTGCCAGCCGATGCGGGTGGAGATGTCCAGGTAGACGTCCACGTCTTCGCCCGGGTTGTCGTAGAAGGTGCCGACCCAGGAACCGGTGTGCGGGATCAGGCACAGGGCGTCGCAGGCGGCCAGGTGGGCGCGTCCGGGCCGGGAGACCAGGGAGCCTTCGGACTGGAAAATCCAGTAGCCGTACTCGTCCGAGCCCAGCAGGTAGCCGGGCACCACCCAGTGCGGGGTGCCGTCGTATTTCCAGGCGCGCGCCACCACGAGCTGACCCAGGCGGGGCTGGCCGGGGGTGCGGGAGAGTCCGATCGGGCAGGACACGGCGTTCACAGTTTGGGGATCTGGCCGGTGGGCAGGTCCTGGCCGGGCAGCGGGCGGGCGAAGGGCACCTTGGTGCCCAGCACCTGGGCGAGCGTGTCCTGGGCGACCTGCTGGGCGGTGAGCCCCACCCGTTCAAGCACCTCGGCGCGTGAGCCGTGGGCCAGGAACTCGGTGGGCAGGCCGACCTCGTTCAGCGCGGTGTCCACCCCGGCGGCCCGCATCTCGGTGCGCAGCCGTGAGCCGATGCCGCCGGCGCGCACCCCGTCCTCGATGCACACCACGATCCGGTGGCGGGCGGCCAGGGACACCACCGACTGCGGGACCGGCAGCACCCAGCGTGGGTCCACCACGGTCACCGACACGCCCTGGCTGTTCAGCCGCTGCGCCACATCCAGTGACAGTTCGCTCATCGCGCCAATGGAGACGATCAGCACGTCCGGGGCCGAACGGTCCCCGAGTCGGGCGAGCACGTCCACCCCGCCGGGCAGCTGGTCGATGGCCTCGATCTCCGGGCCCACCGATCCCTTGGAGAAGCGCACCACGCTGGGCGCGTCCTCGATGGCCAGCGCCTCACGCAGCTCCTGGCGCAGCCGGGTGGCGTCGCGCGGCGCGGCCAGGTGCAGGTTCGGGACGATCTGGGTCAGCGCCATATCCCACATGCCGTGGTGGCTGGGCCCGTCGGGCCCGGTGACCCCGGCCCGGTCCAGCACGATGGTCACCCCGGCCTTGTGCAGCGCCACGTCCATCAGCAGCTGGTCGAACGCCCGGTTCAGGAAGGTGGCGTACACGCACACCACCGGGTGCAGGCCCCCGAAGGCCAGTCCGGCCGCCGTGGTCATGGCGTGCTGTTCGGCGATGCCCACGTCGATCACGCGTTCCGGGTAGGCCTGGGCCATCTTCTTCAGGCCCACCGGCTGCAGCATGGCCCCGGTGATGGCCACCACGTCGGAGCGCTCCTGGGCGACCTTGGCGATCTCCTCGCCAAAGACGCTGGTCCAGCTCTGCGAGCCGGGGGCGGCGACCGGGACGCCGGTCTGCGGGTCGATCACCCCCACCGCGTGGAACTGGTCGGCCTCGTCGCGCACGGCCGGGGCGTAGCCGTGCCCCTTCTCGGTCATTGCGTGCACCAGCACCGGCCCGGCATACTGGCGGGCCTGCAACAGCGCCTCTTCGACCGCGGCCTGGTTGTGCCCGTCGATCGGGCCAATGTACTTGATGCCCAGGTCCTCGAACAGGCCCTGGGGTGCCCACCAGTCCTTGATGCCCTTCTTGGTGGCGTGCAGCGACTTGTAGGTGAACTTGCCCACCGCGCCGGAGTCCTTGAGCTTGTCCTTGAGCTTGTCCATCGCGGTCTCATAGGCCGGGTGGGTGCGCACCTTGTCCAGCTGCTGGCGCAGCCCGGAGAGCTGGTTGGCCAGGCCCCCGATGGTCGGGGCGTAGGAGCGGCCGTTGTCGTTGACCACGATGACCGCCTTGCGGTCCTTGTCCGCGGCGATGTTGTTCACCGCTTCCCAGGCCATCCCGCCGGTCAGCGCGCCGTCCCCGACCAGCGCCACGGCGTAGCGTTCGGTTTCCCCACCGAGCTTGTAGGCCCGGGAGATGCCATCGACCCAGGACAGGGACGAGGAGGCGTGCGAGGATTCGACGATGTCGTGTTCGGATTCCCCGCGGTCCGGGTATCCGGACAACCCGCCCTGCTGGCGCAGGGTGGCGAAGTTCTGGCGCCCGGTGAGCAGCTTGTGCACATAGGACTGGTGGCCGGTGTCGAAGACGATGGAGTCGGTCGGCGAGTCGAAGATCCGGTGGATGCCCAGGGTCAGTTCCACCACGCCCAGGTTCGGTCCTAGGTGTCCGCCGGTGCGCGCGACGTTGTCGATCAAAAAGGCTCGGATCTCCGCGGCCAGTTCCTCCATTTGCGCCAGGGACAGGGCCCGCAGATCGCCAGGCTTCTTAATGGTCTTCAATAAAGACACGGTCATCCCCTTTACATTCTCGCCCATAACGGACACTACCAGTCCGTGCGGCAGCAATTCCGCGCGAAAGCAAAAGTATAGCCGCGCACCGACCTGTTCCATTATCCGCCACGGCGCGGCCGCACGCGAATCAGCGGCCATGAAGTTGGCTACCCTCGGCTCTTTTAGAATGGGTGGATGAGCAGCGCTGCCCCCAGCATGGTTTTCGATTTGGACGGCACCCTGTGCTTTGACGGCGTCAGTGTTGCCGCGCCGATCATCCGCGCCATTGACAGGGTCATCGCCGCAGGACGGCCGATGGCATTTGCCTCGGCCCGTCCCATTCGGGACATGCTGCCCCTGTTGCCGGCGGCCTGGCATGGGCACCTGTTGATCGGGGCCAACGGGGCCCTAGTGCGACACGGACGGCAGGGTGCGGCCCGGAGCTTTGGCGAAGTGGACCGCCGCGAACTGGATGCGATCATTGAGCGGCACCAGCTGGCCTACCTGATCGACTCCCCATGGGACTACAGCTATACCGGCCCGGCCGGACACCGGTTGCGCCGACAGGTGGATCCGGGCGGGCTGGCGCGTAACCTGCCGCGACGGCACCTGAAGCGGTACTGCAAGGTCCTGCTGTTCAGCGACGCACCGCAAGTGCTTGACTGCCTCTCGCGCCTGCAGCTGGTGACGCACCGGCACACCGGGCAGGGGTTGATCGACCTCTCCCCCGGGCGCACGACGAAGGCCGAGGCCGCCGCGCAGTGGCTTGCCGGGCCGTTCGTGGCCTTCGGAAATGACGCGAACGATGCCCAGCTGTTCACGGCCGCCCAATTCTCGGTGTGCGTCGGCTCGTACCCGATAGCGGGGCTTGCAGACCTGGTGATCGCCGAGCAGCAGGTCTCCTCCACCATCACGGCCGTGCATGAACGCCTGCTCGCCGAGGCCAGCACCCCCCTGCGCTAGGACCAGCACCGGTTCCCCCGCGGCAGGGGCCGTGGCCGCGGCGCTAGTTGCGGTCGATGCTCACCATGGCCGCCACGTCCAGGTCCGAGGGCACCCCCTGGAAGCCGGCCTGGCTGAGCAGCACGGCGCCGAACACGGTGCTCCAGAAGGTGCGCACTTCCTTTTCCACGGACTTGGGCATGTGCCAGGCCTTGTCCTCCAGCACCGTCTCCACATAGCGGGTGGACTGGCGGAAGAGGACCTTCATGCCGGCCGCCAGGCTCGGCTGCACGGACGTGTTCGCCCGACCCATGCCAAGCGCGGTGACCACCATCGGGGTGGAGGGCACGGCCAGTGCGGTGCGGGCCAGGGCGGTCACAAATGACTGCGGACTGGAGGCCCGCCGGGAGAGGGACCGCAGGTGTGCCGAATCCCGCAGCAGCAGCGAGAACGCGGCGTCCACGTAGAGCCCGTCCTTGGACCCGAAATGGTGGGTGATCTGGTTCGGGTAGACCCCGGCGTGGGTGGCGATGCGCGAGACGGTGACGTCCTCGGGGGCGAAGCGGGCGAAGAGCTCTACGGCGCTGGCCCGGATCCGGGAACGGGTCACCGAACCGCGCACCTGCTTGCCCGAATGACTGCTGACTCGCTGCGGCTGACTCATGGGTATAGTCTAGACAAACCAATAAGACTTGTTTCCCATACAAGAAGGATGATTCATGGCCAATGTTGTGGTTTCCGGATATGGCGCGATCACCCCACTGGGCCGCGGAGCCCAGCAGTTGTGGGAGGGGCTGAACGCCCAGGAATCGGGGATCGGCACCCTGGAGGATGAACGCTTCAGCGCCGCCGGACTGGGCACTGCGGTGGCCGCGGCGGTCACCGTGGACATGGAACAGCTGCTGGGCCGGCCGAAGTCACGCCGCCTGGACCGCTCTCAGCAGTTCGCCCTGCTCGCCGCGCAGGAGGCCTGGGAAGACGCCGGCCTGGATGAGGTCGACCCCGAACGCCTGGCGGTGGTCATCGGCACCGGCATCGGCGGGCTGACCACGCTGCTGGCCCAGGAAGAGGTGCTGCACAATTCCGGGCCGCGGCGGGTCTCCCCGCGCACCGTGCCGATGCTGATGGCCAATGCCGCCAGCGCGCAGGTGGCCATGGCCTACGGCGCCAAGGCCGGGACCTATACCCCGGTCAGCGCCTGCGCCGCCG
>NZ_JAVGCZ010000101.1:0-9384 GCF_052928425.1 Glutamicibacter sp. BSL13 | reverse complement strand
CTGCGCGGCACCGTGGACCGCGCGTCCAGGTCCAGGACTTCACCCGGGCTCTCTGCCGGCGTATTCGGGGCCGCGGCGGCCGGCGTCTCCGGTTCGGGTGCGCTCCGCCCCGGCGCCTGGGTGGTTCCCGGCCCGCGCCGGGCCTTGCGGGCCGGACGCTTGCCGGTGGAGGGTTCGGCACCGTAGCCGACCAGGGTGGGGGTGCGCTTCGCGGTCCCGGAGCCGTCCGCGCCGGAAGGAGCCTGGCCAGCGCCCCCGGCCCCGTCGCCGAAGGTCACCAGCGGACTGCCCACCGGGACCACTTCCCCGGCCTCGGCGTGGATCTGCTCCACCACTCCCGAGTACGGGGAGGGCAGCTCAACCACGGCCTTGGCGGTTTCCACCTCGGCGATCACCTGGTTCAGCTCCACCTGCTCGCCGACCTGGATCTTCCAGTTCAGCACCTCGGATTCGGTCAGTCCTTCGCCCAGGTCGGGCAGCTTGAAAATCTGTGTGGTGTTCATAGGGCACTCACCTGGTGGGCGGATTCGTTGCGGCGCATGACGGTGTCCACGCCGGTCAGGATGCGATCCAGATCCGGCAGGTGGTGTTTCTCCAATCGTGAGGGCGGGTAGGGGATGTCGAAGCCGGTGACCCGCACCGGGGCGTGCTCCAGGTAGTCAAAGCAGCGTTCGGTGATCTGGGTGGCGATTTCCGCCCCCATTCCGGCGGTCGGGCCGGCCTCGTGCACGATCACGACCTTGCCGGTGTGCTTCACCGACTGAACCACGGTGTCCATGTCCAGCGGGTCCACGCTGCGCAGGTCAATGACCTCCAGGCTGATTCCCTCATCCTCGGCGGCCTGCGCCGCCTCGGTGATGGTGTACACCGTTGGCCCGTAGCCGATCACCGTCGCGTCCTGTCCGGGGCGAACGATCTTTGCCTTCAACGGACCGGGCTCGGCCGCCTCCCACTCGATCTGGGCGCTTTCGTGGTAGCGGCGCTTGGGTTCAAAAAAGATCACCGGGTCATCACTGGCGATCGCGTGGCGCAGCATCGAGTACGCGTCCTGCACGCTGGAGGGGGCATAGACCCGCAGCCCGGCGGTGTGCGCGAAGTAGGCTTCCGGGGATTCGGAGTGGTGCTCCGGTGAACCGATGCCCCCGCCGTACGGGATGCGCACGGTAACCGGCATCTTCACCCGGCCCCGGGAACGGTAGTGCATCTTGGCCAACTGGGAAACCAGCTGGTCAAAAGCCGGGTAGGTGAACCCGTCGAACTGGATCTCCACCACTGGGCGGTACCCGCGGTAGGCCAGCCCGATCGCGGCACCCACAATCCCGGATTCGGCCAACGGGGTGTCGATCACCCGCTCGGCCCCGAACTCGTCCTTCAGCCCGGCGGTCACCCGGAACACCCCGCCCAGGGTGCCGATGTCCTCGCCCAGCAGCACCACCTTGTCGTCCTGGCTCATCGCATCGCGCAGTGAGCTGTTCAGCGCCTGGATCATTGAGCTGCGGCTCATCGGCCCTCCCCCGTCTCGAAGCCTTCAAGGTATTGCAGGTAGTCATGCTCCGCCTTGGCCAGCGGGGCGTGCTCTTCCGCGTACACGTGCGCGAACAGCGCGGCCGGGTGCGGGTCGGGCATCGAGGTGATCGCCGCGCGCAGCTGCGCGGCCAGCTCGTCCGCGGCCTGCTCCCCGCGGGCCACGTACCCGGCCACGTCGGCGCCGAGCACCTCCAGGTGCCGGGTCAGCCGGTCGATCGGATCCTTCTGGCGCCATTCGGCCAGGTCCTGCTCGGTGCGGTAGCGGGTGGGGTCATCGGCGGTGGTGTGCGGTCCCATCCGGTAGGTGACCGCCTCGATGAAGGCCGGGCCGCGTCCGGAGCGCACGTGCTCCAGCGCCGCGCGGGTCACCGCCAGCACCGCCAGCACGTCGTTGCCGTCCACCCGCCAGGCGGCCAGGCCGAACCCGGCGGCGCGGTCGGCCAACTGGGTGCGGGTCTGTAGGCCCACTGGTTCGGAGATGGCCCAGTGGTTGTTCTGGCAGAAGAACAGCGCCGGGGCCTGGTAGCTGGCGGAGAAGACCAGCGCCTCGTTCACATCGCCCTGGCTGGTGGCCCCGTCCCCGAAGTAGCCCAGGGCCACCTGGTTGCCGCCGTCGAACTTGATGCCCATCGCGTAGCCGGCGGCGTGCAGCGCCTGCGCGCCGATCACGATCTGCTGGCAGGCGATGTTCACCTCGTTCGGATCCCAGCCGCTGGGGGTCACCCCGCGCCAGACGCTGAGCAGGTCCTCGGCCTTCACCCCGCGCGCCCAGGCCACCCCGTGCTCGCGGTAGGAGGGAAAAATGAAGTCGTCGTCGTTGGTGGCGCGCACCGAACCGATCTGCGCGGCCTCCTGGCCCAGCAGCGGGGCCCACAGCCCCAGTTCTCCCTGGCGCTGCAGGGCGGTGGCCTCGACGTCCATGCGGCGCAGCACCATCATGTCGCGCAGCAGTTCGCCCAGCTTCTTCTCGTCGACATCCGCCAGGTACTGATCCAGGTCGGCATCGGGTTCTCGTTCACCGTTGACCTTGAGCAGCTGGTGCGTGGGTAGGCTCCCAGCCACAAGATCCATGCGTTGTGTGGACACGATCGGCATCCTTAATCTCGCGTGGTCACTAGGGAAGTGCAGGGGGCATCTTCCCGCTTACTGTGATGCTACTCACAAGATGCAGGATGCACAATGGGTCACCGGCAGTTAGCGCACAATGCACTATATTTGGGATCCGAACGGTGCTAACCTGCACCTTATGCAAGCCCTTGATTCAACCGACCGCCGGATTCTGCTGGCCCTGTCCTCCGTTGCCCGGCGCAGCGCCTCGGCGATCGCCGCCGCCCTGGGGATGGGACGCAATACGGTGCAGAGCCGGCTCAGCCGGCTGGAGGGCGAGGTGTTGGATCCGATGGACCGGCGCATCCCGCCGGCGGCACTGGGCTTCGGCCTGCTCTCCTTCGTGGAACTGCACGTGCAGCAGCGCCACCTGGGCACCATCACCGAACAGCTGCGCCAAATCCCGGAGGTCATCGAGGCCCATGGGCTGACCGGGTCGGCGGACATCCTGGTGCGGGTGGCCGCGGCAAATGCCGAGGAGCTGTTCCGGGTGCACGGCCGGCTGCTGAACATTGAAGGGGTGCAGCGCGCGGACTCGGCCCTGTCGATGGCCGAGCTGGTGCCCTACCGCACCACGAAGCTGATCGAGATGTCCCTGGGAGAACACCGCAGCGACGCCGAAACGGCCGGGGACGGGCAGGGCCGTTGCGGGAAACCGGCCTGAGCACCATCACGGTGCACCCCCTTCCCCGCAGCGGCCCTGGAATCTTCCCGCTGCGCTCCAGCTTGTCCCCACTTCAAATATTTTCGGGCCTTAGAGCAACGCAAAAATCCTCCGGAAGGAACCGCTAACTGGTTCTTCCGGAGGATTTCTGGTGTTTTTTGGACCGCGCCCCACGGGACGCAGCCGGTGTTCGCTAGTGGTCCACGGCCTTTTCGGCGCCAACCCCGGTGAGCGAACGGACTTCCATTTCGGCGGCCTTGACCGCGTCCTCGGTGCCCTTATCGGTAATCGAGCCGATCCAGCCCAGCAGGAACGCCAGCGGGATGGAGATGATGCCCGGGTTGGACAGCGGGAAGATCGCCATGTCGATGCTCGGGATCATCGAGGTCTCCGAACCGGAGAACACCGGGGAGATGATGATCAGGCCCAGGGCCGAGAACAGGCCACCGTACATGGACCACAGGGCCCCGCGGGTCTTGAAGCCCTTCCAGAACAGCGAGTACAGGATGGTCGGCAGGTTGGCGCTGGCCGCGACCGCGAAGGCCAGGGCCACCAGGAAGGCCACGTTCTGCCCCTGGGCACCGATGCCACCGGCGATGGACAGCACGCCGATCACCAACACGGTGCGGCGGGCCACCTTCATCTCCTTCTGCGGGGTGCTCTTGCCCTTGGCCAGCACCGAGGAGTAGATGTCGTGGGCGAAGGATGCCGCCGCGGTGATGGTCAGCCCGGCCACCACGGCCAGGATGGTTGCGAACGCGACCGCGGAGATCAGACCCAGCAGCAGGGTGCCGCCCAGTTCGTAGGCCAGCAGCGGGGCCGCGGAGTTCACGCCGCCCGGGGCCGCGAGGATCTTGTCCGGTCCGATCAGCGCACCGGCGCCGTAGCCCAGCACCAGGGTGAACAGGTAGAAGGCACCGATCAGCCAGATCGCCCAGACCACCGACTTGCGGGCTTCCTTCGCGGTGGGAACCGTGTAGAAGCGCATCAGCACGTGCGGCAGGCCGGCGGTGCCCAGCACCAGGGCCAGGCCCAGGGAGATGAAGTCCAGCTTGCTGGTCTCGCTGACCCCGTACTTCAGGCCCGGGTTCAGGATCTCGGGGTTGTTCGCCACCTCGGCGGCGGTGCCCAGCAGCTCGGAGAAGTTGAAGCCGAACAGCGCCAGGGTCCAGATGGTCATCACGAAGGTACCGGCAATCAGCAGGCAGGCCTTGATGATCTGCACCCAGGTGGTGCCCTTCATGCCGCCGACCAGTACGTAAAGGATCATCAGCGCGCCGACGACCACGATCACCAGGGACTGGCCCAGCTTCTCATCGATGCCCAGCAGCAGGGAGACCAGCGCACCGGCGCCGGCCATCTGCGCCAGCAGGTAGAACACGCACACCGCCAGGGTGGAGACCGCCGCGGCGATGCGCACCGGGCGCTGCTTCAGGCGGAAGGAGAGCACGTCGGCCATGGTGAACTTGCCGGTGTTGCGCAGCAGTTCGGCGACCAGCAGCAAAGCCACCAGCCAGGCGACCAGGAACCCGATGGAGTACAGGAACCCGTCGTAGCCGTTGATCGCGATTGCCCCGACAATGCCCAGGAACGAGGCGGCGGAGAGGTAGTCACCGGCGATGGCGGTGCCGTTCTGGGTTCCGGTGAAGGACCGGCCGCCGGCGTAGTAGTCGGCCGCGGTCTTGTTGTTCTTGCTCGCCTTGAGCACGATCACCAGGGTTACCCCGACGAAGCCGGCGAAGATCGCAATATTCACCCACGGGTTGCCCACCGTGGTCTCGCTGGCCGCCTGGGCCAGGATCATCGATGCGGACATCTACTTGACACCCTTCTTTTCCAGGCGTTCGCGGATCTTGGTCGCCTTGGGGTCCAGCTTGCTGTTGGAGAACCGCACGTAGGCGGCGGTGATGGCGAAGGTGGAAACGAACTGCAGCAACCCGAGCACGATGCCCATGTTGATGTTGCCGAGCACCTTGATGGACATGAAGTCGTGGAAGTAGTCCGCCAGGATGACATAGGCGAAGTACCACACGAGGAAAAAGATGGCCATGGGGAACACGAAGCTGCGATGTGTCTTGCGCAGCTCGCCGAACTCTTCAGAGTTCTGTTCCGCGACGAAGTCGACCTCGGTGGCGACGTCATGTTGCGGGTTGGAGCTCATTGCTCTCCTCCTTGGATTCTTTACGCGGTGTGATCACTGCCACACGCACGATGTGACTGACTTCACTATGCGTGATCCCCCGCGCGCCCGGTAGTAGCCGGCGCCCCATGCATGGCCAGCGGTCAAGATCATGCGCCCAACGGCACACCCGGGCGCGACGAACGGTCGGCCGGGCGGCGCAGTGATTAGGATTGAGGCATGTCAACAGCCTTGGAGATCACCCTGATCGTCACCGTGGCGTCCATCGGGATCGCCATCGTGGGGTTCCTCGGCTTCCGGATTTCGCGTTCCACCCGGGAGATGGGCACCGACGCCGAGCAGGCGACCTTCCAGGCGCTGCACCACATGTCCGTCGCCGTCCCGCACCTGGCCGAGGGGCTGAACGAGGTCAGTGCCGCCAAGGCGGCCCGGGCGCTGCGCAAGCTGCTGGGCTGCCAGGGCCTGGTGATCTCCGATACCGCCACCGAGCTGGGCGTTGAAACCAGCCAGGCCCTGCCCGAGCCGGTGCTCGCCGAATTGCGCGGCACCGTCAAGGACGCGATCGCCACCTCCAAGACCCAGGTGAACAAGCTGCCGGGCACCACCCTGGTCAGTGCCCCGCTGCTGCGTTCGGGCACCCCAGTCGGTGCGGTCAGCGCCGTGCACGCGCACGCCGGTGCCGGGTTTGTGCGCGCCGTCTCCGAGGTCGCCACCTTCGTTTCGGCCCAGCTGTCCCTGGCCGAGCTGGACGCGTCCAAGGCGATGCTGCTCGAGGCCCAGGTCCGGGCGCTGCGCGCCCAGATCTCCCCGCACTTCATCTACAACTCGCTGAACGCGATCGCCTCGTTCATCAACACCGATCCGGCCCGCGCCCGGGAACTGGTGATCGAGTTCGCGGACTTCACCCGCTACTCCTTCCGCCGCCGCGGGGACTTCACCACCCTGGCCGAGGAGTTGGAGGCGATCGACCGCTACCTGCTGCTGGAAAAGGCCCGGTTCGGGGAGCGCATCCGGGTCTCCCTGCAGATCGCCCCCGAGGTGCTGCCCACCCAGATCCCGTTCCTCTCGCTGCAGCCGCTGGTGGAAAACGCGGTGCGCCACGGCCTGGAGGCCAAACCCGACGGCGGGCTGATCTCCATCACCGCCACCGACGAGGGACAGTACGCGATGATCCAGGTCGAGGACGACGGGGCCGGGATGGACCCGCAGAAGCTCTCCAGCGTGCTGGCCGGGACCACCACCAACCTGCACGTGGGGCTGCGCAACGTGGACGTGCGGCTGCGCCAGATCTACGGGTCGGGCCACGGACTGGTGATCGACACCGCCCCCGGGGCCGGCACCCTGATCACCTTGCGCATCCCCAAGTTCGTGCCGCTGCCCGACGCGGAGATCGGCGCGTAGCCACGGCGGTAGGCTCGGCCCCCAACCGGCCCCTGGCCCAACGGGGTGCGCGGCGGCGACTGGGTAGACTGGAACAATGATCAATGTCGTAGTAGCCGACGATGAGCTGCCGGCAGTCGAGGAACTGGCCTACCTGCTCAGCCAGGACTCCCGGGTCGGGCAGATCTTCCGGGCCACCTCCGGGGCGGCGGCGCTGAAGGCGCTGGAGGAAGAAGACGTCGATGCCCTGTTCCTGGACATCCACATGCCCGCGTTATCCGGGCTGGACATCGCCCGGGTCATTTCCCGCTTCACCAATCCCCCGCACATCGTCTTCGTCACCGCCGACGAGGACCAGGCGCTGGAGGCCTTCGAACTGGCCGCGGTGGACTACGTGCTCAAGCCCATCCGCCCGCAGCGGCTGGCCGAGTCGGTGCGGCGCATCTGTGAGCTGGTCGAGGACACCCAAACCAAACCGGAAATGGTCACCGTGGACCAAGGTGGGGTCACCAAGCTGATCGAACGCGACTCCATTGCCTACGTGCAGGCGGCCGGGGACTACGCACGGCTGCACACGCCCAACGCCAGCTACCTGATCCGGGTGCCGCTCAACGACCTGGAAACCCAGTGGGGCCCGGCCGGCTACGTGCGCATCCACCGCTCCTACCTGGTGAACATGGAACACGTGCAGACCGTCAAGCTCGCCACCGGCAAGGCCTCGGTCCTGGTCAACGGCGTGGAACTGCCCATCTCCCGCCGGGCGCTGCCCTACCTGCGCGAGAAGCTCTCGGCCAACCGGGTGCGGCCACTGTGAGCCAGGATCCCGATGCGCACTTCGCCGCCCAGCGCCCGGCCCGGGTCCGGGTCCAGGCCCCGGCGGATGCCGCCGTGGACCTGCAGGTTCCCTCCGCCGAGCACAGCGCCGAGAACTTCTATGTGCGCCAGCTGATCCGTTCCCAGCTGCGCCTGGCGGTCTCGGTGGCCAGCGGGATCATCGTCCTGCTGGTGGGCATCACGGTGCTGCTCTCCTACTGGCCGCAGATTTCCCAGATCACCCTGGCGCGCATCCCGCTGCCCTGGTGGATCCTGGGGCTGGGGGTGTACCCGCTGATCCTGATCGCCGGGGTACTGTACAACATCTCCGCGGTGCGCAACGAGAAACGCTACCGGAGCATCGCCCGATGATGGCGGTGCTCAGCCTGCTCACCCTGCTGGTGGTGTGCCTGGCCACCATGCTGGTGGCGGTGCACGGGCTGCGCCTGTCCCGCACCACCTCCGACTTCTATGTCGCCAGCCGCACCGTGCGCCCCTGGTGGAACGCCTCGGCGATCGGCGGCGAATACCTTTCGGCCGCCTCCTTCCTGGGGGTGGCCGGGCTGATCGTGGTCTCCGGGCAGTCCGGGCTGTGGTTCCCGATCGGCTACACGGCCGGCTATCTGATGCTGCTGCTCTTTGTGGCCGCGCCGCTGCGCCGCTCCCAGGCGTACACGCTGCCGGACTTCGCGCAGATCCGCTTCGCCTCCCTGCCGCTGCGCAAGCTGACCACCTACCTGGTGGTGCTGATCTGCCTGCTGTACATCGTCCCGCAGATGCACGGGGCCGCGCTGACCCTTTCGATTGCCACCGGGCTGCCGGGCTGGGTGGGGCCGCTGATCGTGGCGGCGGTGGTGTGCCTGACCGTGGTCTCCGGCGGGATGCGCTCGGTGACGTTCGTGCAGGCCTTCCAGTACTGGCTGAAGCTGGCCGCGCTGGTGATCCCCACCGTGCTGTTGCTGGTGCGCATCATCCCGGGCAACGACCCGGGGATGCGGGTGCAGCAGCTGAGCGAACGCATGGGTGATGGCGGCAGCCTGGGGCTCTACGAAACCATTTCCATCATCATTGCCCTGCTCTTTGGCACCCTGGGCCTGCCGCACGTGCTGGTGCGCTTCTACACGAACCCCACCGGCCAGGCGGCCCGCTCCACCACGGTCATCGTGCTGGGGCTGCTGTCGGTCTTCTACATCTGGCCGGTGGCCCTGGGAGTGCTGGGACGGCTCTACACCCCCGAGCACCACGCCCCGGGCAACGCCGATGCCACGGTGCTGCTGCTGCCGCAGTGGATCTTTGACGGCTGGGCCGCGGACGTGCTGACCGCGGTGGTGGTCGGCGGCGCCTTCGCCGCGTTCCTGTCCACCACCTCCGGCCTGGTCGTCTCCCTGGCCGGGGCGGTGTCCCAGGAGTTCTTTGCCGGCACGGTGCGCGGGTTCAGGATCTCCACGGTCATCGCCACCGTGACGCCGCTGCTGGTGGCGGCGTTGACCAGTTCCCTGGCGCTGGCCGGGGCGATCGGCAACGTGTTCGCCTTCACCGCCTCAACCATCTGCCCGCTGCTGCTGCTGGGCATCTGGTGGCGGCAGCTGACCAGTATTGGCGCGATGGCCGGGATGCTTACCGGCGCGGTGAGCTGCGCTCTCGCACTGCTGGTCAGCGGGCTGCTGGCCGAATCAGAGACCGTGCTGGCGGCGCTGCTGCGCCAGCCGGCCGCGTGGAGCGTGCCGCTGGCGTTCGTGGTCACGGTCCTGGT
>NZ_JAVGCZ010000100.1:0-9562 GCF_052928425.1 Glutamicibacter sp. BSL13 | reverse complement strand
GCAGGAAGTCGGGCAGCACCGCGCCCGGAGTCAGCTCCCCGGAGACATCGGGCAGCGGGGCGTCCGGGCCGGCCTGGGACTGCACCTGCGCCGAGATGCGCGACTGCATCATCACCGCGATCAGCGCCGAGCCGAGCACCGCACCGATCTGCCGGGTCGTGTTGTACACCCCGGAACCGGCCCCGGCGTTGGCCGGGCCCAGGTCGCGGGTGGCGGTCAGCGACAACGACGGCCAGATCATGGCCGAACCCAGCCCCTGCAGCACCGGTGGAAGCAGCAGCACCCACAGTGGGGTGTCGGCGTGCATCAGGAACGCGTAGCTGACGATGCCCCCGCCGAACAGTGCGAAGCCCGGGATCGCGAACTTGCGCGGGTCGTGGGCGGTCACGCGCTTGCCCACCCACGGTGCGCACACGGCCGAGACGATCGCCATCGGTGACATCAGCAGCGCCGCCTGGGTGGGGGTCAGTTCGCGCACCGACTGCAGGTAGAAGATCATCGGCAGGCTCAGCGTGGTGATGGCCAGGCCCATGAAGCTGATGCCCAGGTTCGCCAGGGAGAAGTTCCGGTCGCGGAAGAGGCCCAGCGGCACCAGCGGTTCCTTGGTGGTGCGCGACTGCCACCAGATGAACGCCGCGAACAGCACCAGCCCGGCAACGATCAGGTGCACCGAGCCGATCGGCCCGATGAACGGTTCCCAGTTGGTGGAATCCCCCTCCTGGATGCCGTAGACCAGGGCGAACATGGCCGCCGCGGAGAGGATCACGCCCAGCGTGTCGAAGGTCGGCGAGTGCGGCTGGAGCTTGGGCACCCAGCGCATCACCAGGATGAAGGTCAGCACGCCCACCGGCAGGTTGATGAAGAAGATCCACTCCCAGCCCAGGGTGTCCACCAGCAGCCCGCCGGCGATCGGGCCCACCAGCGAGGCCACCCCGGCCACCGCGCCCCACACGCCCATGGCCGCGCCACGGTGACGGTAGGGGAAGAGCCGGGTGATCATCGTCATTGACTGCGGGGACATCATCGCCGCGCCGAAGCCCTGCACGGCGCGGGCGGCAATCAGCGAGCCGATGCTGGGGGAAAGCCCGCACCAGGCCGAGGCGCCGGTGAACAGCACCAGGCCAATCAGATAGATGTTGCGCGGGCCGAAGCGGTCACCCAGGCGCCCGGTAATCAGCAGCGGCACCGCAAAGGTGAGCAGGTAGGCGCTGTTCACCCAGATGATCGCGGTCAAATCCGCGTGCAGCGCCCCCATGATGGCCGGCATCGCCATGGACACAATCGTGGTGTCCAGCAGGATCATGAAGAAGCCGATGACCAGCGCCCATAGCGCCCGCCACGCGGCCTTGGAGTCAAAATCGGGGGAAGTCACCTGCCAAGCTTAGACCCCTGCGGCCCGGCATGCCGTTCCCTGGGCCTAGGGTGAGGGGAATTCCACGTTGCCGCAGATCCGGGTGACCACATCCCCGCCCACCCAGATGCCGGTGCCGTCATTTTCCACGTGCAGGATCGCCGAACGCCCCACCCGGGTGCCCTGGCGGACGGTGTAGCGCTGCGGGGCCAGGGCCGCCTCGGTCAGCCACTGCCCGAATCCGGCGTTCAGCGAGCCGGTGGCCGGGTCCTCCTGGATCGCCTCGCTGGGCACGAAGGAGCGGGCCTCGAAGTCGGCCGGAGGCTGCAGCACCACCGAGCCGAAGCGCTCCTCGGAACGATAGCGGTCCGAGGCATCCAGCGGGCGCAGCTCCTCCCGGGTTCCGGACACGCGGGGCAGTACGCTGCCGCGCGGCTGCCAGGAACCAAAGGTGACGCTGGAGGAGGTGTAGGGCCCGATCACCCCCAGCTCCAGGCCCTCCAGGGCGGGGTAGTCCGGTTCGATGCCCAGCACCACGTCCGCATCGCGCAGCAGCAGCCCCACATGATTCGGCCCGTTGACCAGCCACTGGTGGGCGAGTACGTCCTTCGGGCTGATCCCCAGCCCGCTGATCGCCCACTGCAGCACATCGTCCTCCACCGGCCCGCTGCGCGTCAGCGGCGGGGCCAGGAAGGAAAGGCGGCGCAGGTGCTTCGCCCCGGCCTCCCGCTCGACGCGCACCTCGATCAGGCCCGCGGCGCACTGTTGGATCAGGTGCTCGTCGCGGGCCGGTTGCCCGCCGGCCTCCAGCCAGGCCTGGGCGGCACCCAGGGTGGGGTGCCCGGCGAAGGGCAGCTCCGTGCTGGGGGTGAAGATTCGGATGGAGTAGTCGGCCCCCGGCTCGGTGGGGGCAATGAAGAAAACGGTTTCGGACTGGTTCATCCACCGTGCGAAGCTCTGCATCGCCTCGGTGTCCAGCTCATCGGCGTCGAAGACCACGGCCAGCCCGTTGCCGCTGAAGGCGGTGGGCGCGAACACATCAACCTGCTGATAGGCGAAGACGGGGTTCATATATTGCATGGTGGCACATCCGTGCGCGCGGGTCAGCCGGTGTTACGCACTGAAGTGGGCGCATGACACCGGCTGACCCTTAGCGTTGCCGGCCCGCGGGCCGGAGGGGCAAACTGACAGCCGCCGGGTGACGGCCTACAGGCTGCCTACCAATGGTGGGCGACATCGATCACCAGCCGTGAACCGGTGCCCGGTCCATCCAGCGTGAAGGCCCGCATCGGCAGCCGGGCCCGGGTGGACAGGCCCCAGTCGGTTTGGCCTTCGAAGCTGCCCAGGTAGGCCAGCTGCCGGAAGGTGGTGTAGTCCAGGGAGCGGATCGTCGCCCCCGGGTTGTAGGTCGGCTGCCCCTTGGAGTTGTAGGCCGGGGCGTTGACCGTGATGGACAGCGTGGCCCCGCCGCGCAGCGTGACCTTCTTGCCGCTGCCCGGGGCGTAGAGCGCGTTGACGTACTTGACGGTGTACCCGGTCTTCTTGCCCGTCAGGTCGATGACCAGACGGTCGAAGCAGGCGTGGCGTCCGGTACGCACATCGTCAACGCTGGTGGATCGTGCATGGGTGGACACCGTCTTGGTCAGCGATCCCCAGTAGACGGTGGCGCATGCGGTGGCCGGCGACGCTGCCGGCACCGATACTGCAGTGGCCGATGGTGCCACTGTCATGAGTCCTGTTGCTATTATTGCCGCGGCTAATCCGAGCTTCTTGCGGCGCATTGCCCTCACCGGCTTCCCTTCTGTTTGAGCGCCTGGACCACAGCACAGTGATCCATGAAACCAGTACAGGTGGTGTGCCCCACGAAAACAAGGGACTGTTGGATTCGGCGCCCAAACGGTATCGGTTCGATACCTAGGAACTTTGCGCGGTTCCACGCTGGGCGTACATTCGGATGTCGCCCAGCAACGTTAAAGCCGACTGTGACATGCTGTGAACATGCTTCCCAGTCCTACTGCACCGATTGAAGACCTCGAAAGCAAAGTCACCGACGTTGTCGAAGCCTCCGGGTTCCTACCCGAATCGTTGCGATTCTGGGCGGTGATCGCGGTCGGGTTACTGCTGGCGGCGGTCCTGACCTTCGTGCTCAGCTTCGCGTTCACCCGGATTTTCCACCGCAGCCAGACCATGTCCAGCGACATTGCCGCCACCCGGCTGCCGTTCTTCGGCGCCCTGGCCGCAATTGTGGTCAAGAGCGCACTGCTGGCACTGCGCCGGGACCAGACCGGGTACCAGTTCTGGCAGTTCGCCTGGCTGGTCGTGCTGGTCACCTGCGTCACCTGGTTCCTGATCCGCCTGTCCAAGGGGATCGAGAACTTCATGCTGGAGCGGTTGCAGAAGAAGATCGGCACCGGACGCAAGCTGGCGAAGGTGGAAACCCAGATCGGGCTGCTGCGCCGGGTGCTGGCCGCGATCCTGGTGGTGCTGGCGGTCGCCGCGATCCTGCTGACAATCGAACAGGTCAGGGCGCTGGGCGCCGGTATTCTGGCCTCCGCCGGCCTGATGTCGGTGGTCGTCGGCCTGGCGGTGCAGACCCCGCTGTCCAATGTTTTTGCCGGCATGCAGGTGGCCTTCACCGACTCGATCCGCGTGGGCGACACCATCGTGGTGGAAGGCGAACGCGGCTCGGTGGAGGAGATCACCCTGAGCTACGTGGTGGTCCTGCTGCTGGACGGGCGGCGCATGATCCTGCCCTCCACCTACTTCACCACCACGCCGTTTGAGAACTGGTCGCGGCGCTCCACCGAGATCAGCGGCAACGTGGTGCTGGAGCTGAAGTGGAACGCCCCGGTGGACTACCTGCGCAAGCGCACCACCGAACTGCTGGAGTCCTCGGACCTGTGGGACGGGCGCAGCAACTCCCTGGTCGTGACCGACGCGGTCGGCGGGCTGCAGACCGTGACCATCTATTTATCGGCCCGCAACGCCGGAGACCTGTGGGACCTGCGCAACATGGTGCGCGAAAAGCTGCTCGCGGAGCTGGTGGCCGACTACCCCGAAAGCCTGCCCGACCCGCGGATCCAGCCCGAGATCGGCTCCTAGCTGCATCCGGCCGGCCGCAGCTGAGGACGGCGCCCGCAGCCTGTGCTGCCGGCGCCGTCGCTCTTTAACGCCCGTGCAGCCCTGGGCGGCAGAGCGTGGGTGCGCCGCTGTTCGTTAAGGGCAGGGTCCGGCGCAGGGGGCAGCGGCGGAAGCAGGACGCCTAGAGGCGCAGGGCGGCCGGACCGTAGTCGTCGAGCTGCTGCTGGCGCAGGGTGCGGCGGCGCAGCTCGTCGATCAGCGACCCCGCCTTGGCGATCAGGTCCGCGATCATGGTGTCATCGCGCTCAACCCAACGGAATTCGGGCACCGCGTTCAGCGGGATGAAGTTCTCGTGCTGTTCCCACACGAACAGCGTGCGTTCGGCGCCGATCACGTACTGCTGCCACAGGATCTGGCGCAGGTAGTGGCGCGGAACCCGGTTGAAGGGCTTGTTCGTGGTCTTGATTTCAGCCAGCACCGGGGTGCCCTGGGCATCGAAGCCCAGCCCGTCCGGGGTGGCCAGGTGCAGGCGGTTCTCCCGGGAATGGAACAGCTGGCTGGAGGGGAAGATGTTGAAGTTCTCCAGCACCCAGTTGGCGATCACCGGCTCGCGGCGCCGGCCGTGCTCGGTGTAGGGGTTGCCGGAAAAACCGGAACCGTACAGCTTGTCCCAGGCCGCGGACTTGATGGAGCGTTCGGTGGACAGCTTGGCCACGTCGGTGGCGGTGATGCCCTGTGAGCGGGCCCGCAGCCATTCGATGCGGTTCGACGAATCGGCCAGCACCCGCTGGAAGCACTCATGCCCCGCAGGGGACCCGACCGGCGAACCAAGGGAAGAAGCAACACTCACCCGTCCCATTGTTCCCCATCCGGGGGCCGAAACCCGGCTTCGGCGGGGTGCGAGTCGCACCACCCGGGATCCGGGGACGCGTCACACCGGCGGGCCAGCGCCGGACCTAGAGGTGCTCGGCGACCGCTGCCAGCAGCTGGTTCACGGTGGGCACCGATTCGGCGCGCAGCAGCTGGCGGTCCTCATCCAGCAGCCGGATCACCGGGGTGGAACTGATCCCCAGCTCCCGGCCCAGCTGCCACTGGGCCACCACGTCGACCTCGCGCACCTCCAGCGCCGGGACCAGCTCCGCCACCCGGCGCACCACCTGGCGGGCACGGACGCAGGGGGCACAAAACGGCTGGGTGTAGAGTTCCAAAACCATGGTGCGCCCAGCATACCCGGGCGTTGGCCCGGCCCGCCGTGAGTGCTACCACGGTAGGAGAAAACGGGCGGCGTTTTTCGCCCGCTCGGCCGAGGACGCGGTGGGTGCGCGGCTGGAAAGCTGGGATCATGCTTGAAAATACTGCTGTTCTCAGTGCCCGGGCCCTGACCCGCTGCTACGGTTCGACCACCGCCCTGGACGGGGTGGACCTGGACGTGGCGCGGGGAGGCTCCCTGGCCATCATGGGGCCCTCCGGATCCGGGAAGTCCACCCTGCTGCACACCCTGGCCGGGATCGAGGCCCCGAACTCCGGGTCCGTAACCCTGGCCCTGCCCGGCCGAGCCCCGGTGGAAATCACCGGCCTGGGGGAGGGGCAGCGCTCGAAGCTGCGCCGTGAGGCGTTCGGCTTCGTCTTCCAGTCCGGGCTGCTGATCCCGGAACTGACCGCGGAGGAGAACGTGGCGATGGCCCTGCTGATCAACTCCACCCCGCGCCAGCGGGCCATCGAACTGGGCCGCCAGGCGCTGATCCGGATGGGGCTGGCCGGCATGGAGCAGCGGCGGATCGGTGAACTGTCCGGCGGGCAGGCGCAGCGTGTGGCGATCGCCCGCGCCCAGGTCACCGGCGCCCAGCTGATCTTCGCCGATGAGCCCACCGGTGCGCTGGATTCGGCCACCGGGGCCGAGGTGCTGGACGCGCTCTTTGCCGGCACCGTCGCCGAAGGCAAGACCCTGGTGATGGTCACCCATGACGAACAGGTCGCCTCCCGCTGCGACCGCGCGGTGCGCCTGCTCGACGGGCGGATCGCCAGCGACTCGCTCTCCGGCCAGGCCGACGGGGTGTTGCGCTGATGAACTCGCTGTATCTGGCCTGGCTGCTGGGGCGGCGCACCAGCGGGCGGCGCGGGCCCTTGCTGCTGACGATCACCAGCTACGCGGTGGTCACCGCCCTGGTGCTCACCGTGGTCGGCGGAGCGCTGGCATTCCGCCAGCTGCCGGCCGACGCCCAGGGCACCTACCTGTCCCTGGCCGCACTGGCGGTCATGCTGCTGATCATCCCGTTGCTGGTGCTCGGACGGGCCGCGGCCCAGCTCTCGGCGCGCAGCCACGACCGGGCCCTGTCCTCGCTGCGCCTGATGGGCGCCACCGGCGGGCAGGTGCGATGGATCAGTGTGCTGCAGGCGGTGGCCGCGGCGATGGCCGGCGCGGTGCTGGGCGTGGGGCTGTATTACCTGCTGGCCCCGCTGGTGGGGCTGATCCACTTCCAGGGCCGGGCGCTGGGCAACGCGGTCTACGCCTCCGCGCTGGTGGTGGTCGGGGTGCTGCTGGCGGTGGCGGTGCTTTCGGTGATCAGCTCACTGATCGGGCTGCGCAAACTGGTGATCACCCCGCTGGCCGTGCGCCGCCGCGCACTGACCCCCAAGCCCCGCTGGGTGCGTGCCCTGATCGCCCTGGGCGTGCTGGTGGTGCTGTACAACGTGTTCACCTACCTGGATGTCATCGCCCGGGATCTGGCCACGATGCTGGTGATCCTGGTGCTGGGCATGGGAATGGGGCTGGGCGTGATGAACCTGGTCGGCCCGTGGCTGGTGGCCATGGTGGGCCGTGCCAAGCTGCGCAAGGCCCAGGACGGGGCGCAACTGCTGGCGGCCCGGATGATCCTGGAATCCCCACAGCAGGCGTGGCGCCAGGTCTCCGGCGTGGCGATGGCCGCCTTCATCGCCGTGGTCGGCGGCACCGGCGCGGCGATGATGCAGCTGACCGGGGACACCGGCAGCGCCGGATGGGAGCAGCACCTGGGCCAGGACGTGCTGAGCGGGGTGCTGCTGACCCTGGCGGTGAGCTTCATCTGCGTGGCCGCCTCCAGCACGATCACCCAGGCCGCCGCCACCCTGGACCGGGCGGACCTGTACCACGGGCTGAACCGGCTGGGCATGCCCTACGAACTGATGAACCGGGCCCGGGTGAAGTCGGTCATGATCCCCACCCTCACCGCGGCCATCGGGTTTGGGCTGGCCTCCCTGGTCCTGGTGTTCCCGCTGGCCGGCATGGCCCTGATCATGCAGCCGCTGACCGTGCTGACCGTCTGCGTCGGGGCGACCGGCGCCGGGCTGCTGCTGGTCCGCCTGGCGATTTCCGTTGCCGCCCCGCAACGCCTGCTTTCGGCCGGGGAGCGCGGCGGGATCCACGCGCTCGCCGAATAGGGCGGGCATCGGGCAGGCCCGGAACGGGTCGGCGGCGGGCATCGGGCTGCCGCCGATCCGTTCCCTTAGCGTCTGACGGGGCGGTTCCGGGTTGGGGCGCAATATTTGTTCATCGGCGCCGGTGGCCGCACCGCACCGGAAATCCGGGGCTGGCGGAAACCCACTCGAAGCTGTGGCCTGAATTACAGTTGACGCGTGTTGTCTAATGAATGCGGCACCGAGTAATGTTGCATCCGGTCCAGGTATGGTTTGCCTAACCAACCTTGGCCGGTTTTTGGTCCCTTGCTACTGCAGATGGAAACAAGATGAAACTAACTCGTCGTCATACCCTGGTCGCCGCGGCGGCCGCCACCGCGCTGGCCCTGACCGGCTGCGCCGCGGACACCGCGAAGGATGCGCAGCAGAGCAGCGCTGCCGCCTCCGGCCCGATCACCATCGAGCACATCTATGGGGAAACCACCTTCGACCAGGTGCCCGAGGACATCGCCACGATCTCCTGGGTCAATGCCGACGCCCTGCTGGCCCTGGACACCGTTCCGGTCGGCATGGACAGCGACATCTGGGGGCAGAACGCCAACAACTCGACCGACTGGAAGGACGCCAAGCTCAAGGAGCTGGGCGCGCAGATCGGCTCCGAGAACGCGCCGACGCAGTTCTCCGTCGCCGACGGGATCGACTTCGAGGCGATCGCCCAGGCCAAGCCGCAGGCCATCTTCGCCGCGTACTCCGGGTTGACCAAGGAGGAGTACGACAAGCTGTCCAAGATCGCTCCGACCGTGGGGCCGATCGAGGCCAACTACCTGACCAGCTGGCAGCAGACCACCGAAGCGGCCGGCGAGCTGCTGGGCAAGGACGAGCAGGCGCAGCAGCTGATCAAGGACCTGGAAGGTGAGTTGGCCGGGCAGGCCGAGAAGTACCCGGTCTTCAAGGACACCAGCTTCATCGCCGGGGATTTGTCCCAGCCCAAGACCATCAGCCTGTACGCCGGGGAGGACAACCGCCCGCGCTTCCTGACCTCGCTGGGCATGAAGCAGGCCGAAGTGGTCACCCAGAACACCCCGGAAGGCTCCTTCTACTTCGAATGGTCCCCGGAGAAGGCCAATGAGCTGAAGTCAGACATCTTCTTCGCCTCGGTCGCCTCGGGCACCACCGTGCAGGACGCGCTGAAGAGCAACGAGCTCTTCGCCCAGATCCCGGCCTCCAAGACCGGCGGGCTGGTGGCCATGGAGAACGACCAGCAGGTGCTTTCGGTCTCCGCGGCCTCCCCGCTGTCCCTGTCCTGGGCCATCGACAACGTCGTGCCGAAGCTGGCCGACGCCGCCCAGAAGGCCGCCGAGGCCAAGTAGCGCCGCGTTTGCGGCTAGGAGTTGATCGCCAGGTAGTGCAGTTGCGCCTCAAGCGAATGGGTTGCCGCGCCGACAAGGCGCGGATCAAGGTCGGGGTACACCAGGTCCAGCAGTTCAGCGGGCGTGGCGTGGACCCCGGCCTTGCCCAATGCGCGCAACCCGGCACGCACCTGCTCCAGGCGCTGTTCGCGGTGCTGCCGGTAGGCGGCGATCAGCGCGTGCGACCCGGCATGCTGCGGCCCGTGGGCCGGATGCAGCGGCAGGTCCGGCAACCCGGCCAGGCGCTGCAGCGAGTCCAGGTAGTCCACCAGCGTGCCGTCCGGGTGCTCCAGGATGGTGGTGCCTCGGCCCAGGATCGTGTCCCCGG
>NZ_JAVGCZ010000099.1:0-9776 GCF_052928425.1 Glutamicibacter sp. BSL13 | reverse complement strand
GCCCTGGGTCAGCGCGGCCGGCAGGCGGTCGCGACGCAGGCCGTCGTAGTAGGCCAGCGAGGAGGAGAACACCGGGGCCGGGATACCCAGCTGGGCGGCCACGGCCACCACGCGGCGCCAGGCCGGAACGGCCTTGCCGATCGCCTCGGTGAAGGCCGGGGTGAACAGCAGGTTAGCCGGGCTGGTTTCACCCTTGTAGGCGGCCATGATGTCCTTGAGCAGGGCGGCGCGGATGATGCAGCCTTCACGCCACAACCCGGCGATCTCGTCCAGCTTCAGCTCCCAGCCGTATTCGCCGGCGGCGGAGGTGAGCATGTCCAGGCCCTGGGCGTAGGAGACCAGCTTGGAGGCGAACAGCGCCTGGCGCACGTCCTCGACGAAGTTCTCCTGCAGGTTCACCTCGGCGGTGTGCCCCTGGAGCACTTCCTGGCCCACGGCGCGAATTTCGCGCTGCGAGGACAGCGAGCGGGCGAACACGGATTCGGCGATGGCCGAGACCGGCGAGCCCATGTCCAGGCCGGACTGCACGGTCCAGCGTCCGGTGCCCTTCTGCCCGGCGGAGTCCTGGATGACATCCACCAGCGGCTTGCCGGTGGCGGCATCGGTGTGCCCGAGGACCTCGGCGGTGATTTCAATCAGAAAGCTGGAAAGCTCGCCCTGGTTCCAGTCGGCGAAGATCTTGGCCTGCTCGGCCGGTTCGATGCCCGCGGCGTGGCGCATCAGGTCGAAGGCTTCGCCGATGACCTGCATGTCGGCGTATTCGATGCCGTTGTGCACCATCTTCACGAAGTGCCCGGCACCGTCGGTGGAGATCCAGGCGCAGCACGGGGTGCCGTCATCGGCCTTGGCCGCGATCTTCTCCAGCATCGGGCCCAGGGTTTGGTAGGACTGCTTGGAGCCGCCGGGCATGATCGAGGGGCCGAGCAGGGCGCCTTCCTCACCGCCGGAGACGCCAACGCCCACGAAGTGCAGGCCCTTTTCGGCCAGCGCGGCTTCGCGGCGGCGGGTGTCGGTGTAGTGGGAGTTGCCGCCGTCGATGATGATGTCATCCTCATCCAGCAGCGGCACCAGTTGGTCAATGACCGAGTCGACCGGGGCGCCGGCCTTGACCATGATCATCACCCGGCGAGGGGTTTCCAGATTGGCCACCAGCTCTTCGAGGGTTTCGGTGCGGATGAACTGGCCTTCCTCACCGTGCGCCTCCAGCAGCGCATCGGTCTTGCCGATCGAGCGGTTGTGCAGGGCAACGGTGTATCCGTTGCGGGCGAAGTTCCGGGCGAGGTTTGCGCCCATCACGGCCAGACCTGTGACGCCAATCTGTGCAGGCATAAAATCATTTCTCCAATATGTAACCGGAAAGGTGCGCCGTCATCGCCGGGCACCTTCCGTGCCCGCACGGCTTCGTGACGTTTTTGATTCTACCGCTCGGGCGGGTCAATACCCAGAGGCGCCGCCCACTTAAATCTGATTTATTTGCCTTGCGGTGCCCTGAGGTGGGGGTTTTGGGCGCATCGCTTGGATATGATGAGGCAATGGCTACCAGTCTGCATGCCCACGTGGTGGAGCACCTCGGCTCACGAATTGTCAGCGGCGTCATCCCCGCGGACACGATCCTGCTTGCAGCCGACCTGGAGCAGCAGCTGAAGGTTTCACGCTCGGTGATCCGCGAGGCCGTGCGCGTGCTCGCCCAGTGCGGTTTGGTGACCAGCACCAAGCGGGTGGGCATCCGGGTGCAGGGCCCGAGCAAATGGAACCCGTTCGATTCACTGGTGATCCGCTGGCGCCTGGCCAGCAACCAACAGGGCGTGCAGCTGCGCTCGCTGACCGAGCTGCGCATCTCCGTGGAGCCGATGGCCGCCGAGCTGGCCGCCCAGTACTCCCCGGCCGAGTTCCGCGAGGAGCTGATGACGCTTTCGGCGCAGATGAACCACTACGGCCGGATCGGGGACCTGCGCCGCTTTTTGGAACTGGACATCCGCTTCCACGCGGTGCTGCTGGCCGCCTCCGGCAATGAAATGTTCGCGAACCTGGCCATCCCGATCGGTGAAACCCTGCGCGGGCGCACCGACCTGGGCCTGATGCCCGAACGCCCGCACGAGGAGGCCCTGGCCTGGCACCAGGCGGTCGCCGACGCGGTGTCCAACCACGATGCGCTGGCCGCGCGCCAGAATATGGAGAACATTATGCGCCGCACCCACAGCGAGATCTGCGGGATCTGGGACGGGCAGGAACGTCTGTTCATCGACCCAGCCGGTCCCCGCTAGCACTTTCTGCCCTAGCGCTCGGCCACCGCGACGGATTGGGCCTCGCGCAGTTCGGCCGGTGTCGCGAGGCGTTCGATCAACGGCCGCAGCAGCACCAGGCACACCAGCACCACCAGCACCCCGAGCGCCAATCCGGCCAGCACGTCATGCAGGTAGTGGGCGCCGACCGCGACCCGGGAGAGCGCAATCAGCCCGGCGGCCGGGGCCACAATCCACAAGAGGCGCGGCACCGCCATCACGCAGGCGGTGGCGAAGGCCGCGGCGATCACCGAATGGTTTGAGGGCCAGGACCATGAACCGGCCTCCGGGCACGCCAGCACCGTGACCACTTCCAGGGTCCGGCAGGGGCGCTCCTCGGCCACCAGAAGCTTGATCCCCTCACTGGCCGCATAGGCCAGGATGACCCCAATCCCGGCTCCGGCCAGGCGCCAGAAGGCCGCCCGATCCGTCGCCCAGCCCCAGAGCGCCACCGCACCGGTGAGCACCACCAGGGCCACCAGCCCCGGCTCGGTGATCACCGCGGCCACCTGCCCCAGCGCCGGAAACTGCGCGGCCGCCCCGGAAATGCCACAGTAGATCGGTTCCCTGAAGGCATAGGAGGCGAAACCGGCCAACGCCAGCAGGAGCAGCATCAGCAGGGTCGGTTTCAGGGCCGGCAGTGACAGGTGGGGATGCTTCGAACTCATGGATCACGAGTATACGGAGTCGGTACTGCCCCACCCGCCGGTCAGTGGCGCGGGCATGGCGCAGGTGATGCCAAGCGGCCCGGGGCCTTAACGCCGGCGGCCGGTCCCGGCGCAACCGCTGTTGCGCTGGAACCGGCCGTCGGAAACGGGGCGTGGTGTTGCTAGGCGAGCATGGTCGCCACGCCGTAGAGCACCATCGCGAAGATGAAGCCTACGCCACCGACCAGGGCCTGGCCCACGGTCCACACCTTCAAGGTGGTGGGCACGTCCATCTGGAAGAAGCGCGAGACCAGCCAGAAGCCGGAGTCGTTCACGTGGCCGGCGAACACCGAGCCGGCGGCCAGCGCCAGCACGATGGTGGCGACCTGGAAGGCGCTCAGGTCCGCGCTGTCCAGCACGGCCGGCTGCACGATGGCCGCGGCGGTGGTCAACGCCACGGTGGCCGAACCCTGGGCCAGGCGCACCACGGCGGCGATCAGGAAGCCGGCCACGATCAGCGGCATGCCCACCTGCTCCAGCGAGTCGGCGATCGCGTTGCCGATGCCGCTGGCGCGCAGCACGCCGCCGAACATGCCGCCGGCGCCGGTGATCAGGATGATCGAGCACACCGGGCCCAACGCCGAGTCCACGACGGTCTCGATCAGGGTCTTGTCCTTGTTCTTGCGGAAGCCCAGCAGGTACATGGCCAGCAGCACCGAGATCATCAGCGCGACCGGGGTTTCACCCAGCAGGCGCAGCCACTGCACCCACATTGCCTCGGGGTCCACCACGCCGGCGGTGCCCAGCATGTTCAGCCCGGTGTTCAGGAAGATCAGCACCAGCGGCAGCAGCAGCAGGCTGAAGACGGTGCCCACCGACGGGGAGGACTTGAACTCGTCCTTGTCATCCGCGCCCAGCGCCGCGTTCAGGATGTCTGGCACGGCCACGTTGAAGCGCTTGCCCACGAACTTGCCGTACAGGTGACCGGCGAAGAACCAGGTCGGGATCGCCACGATCAGGCCGAGCAGCAGCACCAGCCCGACGTTCGCGTTCAGCAGGCCGGAGGCGGCCACAGGACCCGGGTGCGGGGGCACGAAGATGTGCATGACCGAGAACGCGGTCGCCGCGGGCACCGCGTAGAACAGCAGCGAGCCGCCCAGGCGGCGGGCAACGGTGAAGATGATCGGCAGCATGACGACCAGGCCGGCGTCGAAGAAGATCGGGAAGCCGAACAGCAGCGAGGCAACCGACAGCGCCAGCGGGGCGCGCTTCTCACCAAAGCGGTCGATCAGCCAGGTGGTCATGATCTGGGCGCCGCCACTGGTTTCCAGCATGCGCCCGAGCATCGCGCCCAGGCCCACCAGCAGGGCCACACTGGCCAGGGTGCCGCCGAAGCCGGAGGTCAGTGTACCGATGATTTCACCGGCCGGGATGCCTGCGGCCACGGCGGTCAGCAGGCTGGTGAGCACCAGCGCGATGAACGCGTGGACACGGAAGCGGATGATCAGCACCAGCAGCAGGGCGATGGCCGCCACCGCCAGACCCAGCAGCGCCGGGGTACTCAGCGTCCAATTCAGGACTAGGTCAGTGTTCATTGTCGTCCTTGATCAATGGTTGGTAAAAGGGGTCGACACGTCGACCCCGCAGGGTGGGCCGGCGCCGGCTAGCGGTTATCCAGGCCCAGTTCGCCCAGGATGTAGGCAACGATTTGCTGGGGGGTTTGGTTGATGTCCACGCTGATGGCGTGTTCATCGGGGTTGGGAACTTCCAGCGTGGTCAGCTGGCTGGTCAGCAGCGAGGAGGGCATGAATTCGTGTTCGCGCGCGTCCATGCGCCCGCGGATCAGTTCCTTGCCCCCGACCAGGTGAATGAAACGGGTTTCCGGCTCGTGCGCGCGGATCGCGTCCCGGTAGGAGCGCTTCAGCGCCGAGCAGGCGATGATGACCGGCTGGCCGTTGGCGTCGCGCTCGGCCAGGCGCTGGCCGATGATTTCCAGCCAGGGTGCGCGGTCGGTGTCGGTCAGCGGGATCCCGGCACCCATTTTGTCCTTGTTGGACGAGGGGTGCAGGCCGTCCCCGTCGATGAATTCCACACCCAGCCGCTGGGCCAAAAGTTCGCCGATGGTCGACTTGCCGCATCCGGATACGCCCATAATGACCATGGGCATGACCTGCTGTGTCATCTCTTCACTCCGTTGTGTTCCACTAATGTCAGACTTAAGTCAAAAACTCACGTCTTAAATCTGATTTATTCAGACTAGGCCTGCCCCGCAGGGGTGTCAAGCATCACCGGCAGCGCCGGGAACCAGGTGGCTTTCAGCAACTACGGACTTTGTGGTCTAACCCGAGGTTCACTAGGGGTTTGAATGGCCGGAGGACTGATTATTAACCTTCAACTACACGTTCAAGATTTGAAGGATCCGGCGCGGCACGAAAAGATGCTAAATATTTCCCAAGAAGTGCTTTGACTTCGGAGAACGAGCACGTAGTCTCACCACTAAGTGGATCAAAACCGACCACTACAAACATTCAGACCAGTGGGGTGAACCATGGGATTTCTTGGATGGATCGTATTGGGATTGATTGCCGGCGCCATCGCCAAGGCGATCAAGCCAGGTGAACAAGGTGGCGGTTGGCTCGTCACGCTGCTGCTCGGCGTCGTAGGCGCCATCGTCGGCGGCTGGATCGGCTCTGCCGTCTTCGGAGTGGGCATCAACGAATTCTGGTCGTTGTCCACATGGCTCCTCGCCATTGGCGGTGCCCTGATCGTCTTGATCATCTGGGGTCTACTGACCCGCAAGAGGGCCTAACCGCCTCACTTGCTTGGCCTCGGCCCATTAGGGTCCCAGGTCCGCTGGCCCGTCGTTTCCGGATACTTTTCGGAAGCGGCGGGTTTCGCGCGTTAAGCGCGTCTTTTTCCCGGCAGATGCGACCGCCCCTTCCCGGCCCTCGGCGCTCGGACGCCGCCACCCTTCACCGCCCTCGACCCAGCTCCTAGAATGGGCCGACGGCACACTCCTGCGCCACCATCGCGCAGGTGAAGGGGTGGTGAGATGACCAGGGTTCTGTTTATCCCCGGCATGGGCGTGCGCGGCGCCGGAATCGATGACTACTTCGCCAAGCTCTCTGCCCACTTGAACCGGATGCGTTCGGGGTACACGCTGCATGCCTGCCGTTGGGGCGATGCCGTGGGCGCCAACCTCCTGGCCGGCGGGATATCCGTGCCCGGAGCCGAACCCGATACTCCATCCCTGGAAACAGCCACCTCCGAGAGCCTGACGAACGCCTCGACGCGAATGGAACCGGCGTTTGGCTCACTGCTGGTTCAGGCGTTGGCGCAGCGGAAGTCGGCGACGGCGCAAGCCCTGGCAGACCAGGACGGGGTGGTCCTTGATCCGCGGCAATTGCATGTCCAGTTGTGGGAGCTGCTGGACTCCGATCCCCTGCTGGAGCTGGAGGCGCTCTCCCACCGCCACCAGGACGGCACGCAACCCGGAACCTCACCAGAACGCGGTACGGGATCGGGCCGCGGCGAATCCCGGGATCCAGGTGATTTGGCGCGGCTGCTGGGTGCCGGGCTGGAACCGGATACCGAGCTGAGCCGATCGCTGCGCGATGCCGGTTTGGAGTCCACGGCACTGGCGGCAGCCACCGAACTGGTGGCCAGTGACTCCTTCAGCCGTTTTGGCCGGGCCGCGCTCCCGGCCGCCGAACACGCCCAGGGGCTGGCCCGAGCATTCACCGCACTGGCCCTGCGGCACCGGGATGGGCAGCTGGGCAGCTATGCGGCGGTGGACGGGGAGCACCGCCGGGCCATTGAGGGGCAGGCAGCAGCGGTACTGCTGGCCCGGGAACTGGCCGAGCACAGCGAGTCCACCGTGACCAGCGCCCTGCTGGAATTGGTGCTGGGCTTCGCCACCTGGTGGGCGGTCAAGCGTCGAGTGCAGCTGACCAGGGAGGCGGCTCCCGCCGTGGGAGACGTACTGAAATACCTGGCGCGCGGCGAGGACCTGCGTCAATTCATCCGCCGACAAATTTTGGACATCGGGGACCAGGAGCTCATCATCATTGCCCACAGTCTGGGCGCCGTGGCGGTAATGGACCTGCTCCTGGGCGAACCCCTGCCCCAGGTGAAACAACTCATCGCGGTGGGCTCGGCATCGGGGCTGCTTTTTGAGCTCGATGCGCTGCCTGCCGGGCGTTTTGCCCCCGACTACCAGCTGCCCGCGGATTTCCCGCCCACCCATTTCATCTACGACGATCGAGACTTCCTGGCCTACCGCAGTGCCGGGCTGTTCGGCGCGAAGGCCAGCGACCACCAGGTGGATAACGGGGTGGCGTTTCCCCGCAGCCACGGCGCCTACTTCAACAACGAGCAGTTCTATGCCCTGCTCCAGGACCTGCTCCCCTAACCGACCTCAGGGATAGACCGACCTCAGGGATTGAACGTTCCCCCGAACGCATCAGCCGGTGGATTCCAGGAGCTTGCGCAGCTGTCGCTTGTAGGTGGCGAACGCGTTGCGGCCCTCCTGGCTCAACCCGATGTACGTCACCGCGCTTCGTCCCTCTAGGACCTTCTCCACGCTCACATAACCGCTGCCTTCCAGCTTGCGCAGGTGGGTGGCCAGGTTGCCGGAGGTCATCTGCAGCAGTTCCTGCAGGCGGGGAAAGGCGATGCTGTCCCCCACGCCCAGCGTGTTCAACACCGTCATGGTGCGCAGTCGCGCCTGGGCGTGGATCACCGGGTCCAGCTCAGACATGGCCCACCTGCAGCACCGGACCGGACACCAGTGCCGGACGGGCGGCCAGGAGCACTCCGATCAGCATCATGCCCAGCCCGCCGAGGGCGCCGACCAACAGGTGGTGCGGGGACGGCAGGGCCAGGGAGAGCAAACCCACCAGCAGAATCCAGCCACCGGTGACCAGCTGCGCCCTGTCGTTCCAGATCAACGCCCCGACCGCGGCCAGTGAACCGATCACCAGGCAGGCGGCGGCCAGGGCGTAGGAGGCCAGTCCCGCCGCATCCAGCCCCGCGGCCGCCAGGCGCCATCCCAGCAGACCGGCCAGGATAAAGCTCAGGGCGAAGCAGTTGCCGTAGACGGCGCCCTGGATCATGCTCGGTCCGCGCGTGCCCTGGGCCCTGCGGGCGGAGTGGACCGCCGAGAACACGATGGCGCCGGCCACCAGAATCCCGGTGACCAGGCCCGCCAGCCGCAGCGGCAGCAATGGCTCGGCGCCCGGGATGAAGGCCAGGTAGAAGGCCAGAAACCCCAGCAGCCACACCGCTCCCCACAACAGGTAGAGCAGGCTGGTGTTCGGGCCCATGGCCCGTTGGGTACTGGCGCTTAGTTCATCAATGCCGCGCAGGATGGCGGCGGGTTCCAGGTGGCTCTCGTGGGCGTCCATGGTGAACCATTCCCTTGCTGGGTGTCGAAATACGCGGCGCGCTGCCAAGCCGGAGTCCTTTTCACAAACTTCTGACTTTCCAGTGGCAAGCACTTTGCATTACAAAGTTAAAGATATCACCGAAGCGATCCCGGCGGAAGGGGTGGGCAGGCGCTGCCCCACGGCTTGCCGCCCGGCGTTCGTCAAAGACGCACACTGTGCGCTCACAGACCGGTGAAATATACTCAACCGTAGGGTTTCGGCCTTCCGCCCCGGCCCGTCAAGGAGTGATCATGAGCGCCCAGTCCTCGCATGCCAACCGCCCACTTCCCACGCCCTCTGGCATCCCACGACCGGTCTTCGGCACCGAACGTACCCGGTGGCGGGGCACCCTGCACGCCTGGACCACGCCGCTGTCCATCATCATGGGGCTGCTGCTGGTGTTGCTGGCCAATGGCACGGCGGCCGAATGGACCGCCGCGGTCTTCGCCCTGACCTCAATCCTGCTCTTTGGCACCTCGGCGATCTACCACCGCGGGAACTGGAGTGCCCGGCAGACCGCATGGCTGCGCCGGGCGGACCACGCGAACATCTTCCTGCTGATCGCCGGCACCTACACGCCGGTGGCGTGGCTGATCCTGCCGCTGAAGCAGGCGATCATCGTGCTGAGCATCATCTGGGCCGGTGCCCTGCTGGGCGTACTGGTGCGCACGCTGTGGCCCGGCGCCCCGCGCTGGCTGTCGGTGAGCCTGTACATCCTGCTGGGCTGGGGCGCGGTCATGTACCTGCCGGCCTTCTTTGCCGCCAGCCCCGCGGTGATGATCCTGATCATCATCGGCGGCCTGTTCTACACCGTGGGTGCGGTGTTCTACGCGCTCAAGCGCCCCAACCCGCTGCCCACCGTCTTCGGGTTCCACGAGCTCTTCCACGCCTGTACCGTCCTGGCCTACCTGTGCCACTGGACCGCGGTGCTGCTGGTGGCACTGTAAGAACCCGCAGACTCTCCGGACACGAAGAACGCCCCCGAAAAACCGCTTGATGGTTCTTCGGGGGCGTTCTGCTTGCCGGGGCGGGGCTACTGCTGCGCGTACTTGCGCCGGGCGAAGCCCAGCCCGATCAGCGAGATCATCGCGATGGCCATGTAGTACAGGCTCGGGGCGTCCAGGGATCCGGTCACGCTCAGCAGCCAGGTCAGCACCAGCGGGGCGATGCCGCCCAGCAGCGTCACCCCGATGTTGTAGGTGACCGACAGGCCCGAGCCGCGGATCGCGGCCGGGAACAGGTTGGAGAGCAGGGCCGGCATCGGTCCGAAGTAGAAGGACATGATCACGCCCAACAGCGCGATCACCACCACCATCACCGGCACGGTCGGGGTGGAGGTCATCAGCCGGAACAGCGGCCAGGCCAGCACCAGGGCGGCGATCGCCGCATAGGTCATCACCCTGGCCGGGCCGACCCGGTCG
>NZ_JAVGCZ010000098.1:0-9969 GCF_052928425.1 Glutamicibacter sp. BSL13 | reverse complement strand
AGGAAATCCACGGGTTCGTGGTGATCATGTTGGTGATCCACGCTACGCCGTAGAGCGTTCAATCATTATGAAGCGGAGGTTCCAGCTCTGACCAGACCTACCAAGCCCTACACCTCATATCGTCTAGCACCGCTAACCAAGCTCGCAGCAAGGGGATTCGGCAGCATGAGCGATAGGTGGCTAGTCGTATCCAAGCAACACGTAGGCGAGGTACGGGTGCGGCTTGTCCCGTTCCTCGATCCGGAACAGCGGGGGCAGACCTGAAGCTTCCAGCACTTGGATCTGCTCGGTGAGTAGTTCACCGGTTACCACCAAAAGCCCGGCGAAGCCCCAATCACTGGTGAACCAGTGTCGGAGGCATTCCAGAAGTTGCCGGTTGAGGTCGCTTCCGTCCTTGGGCCCGCGAGTCCAGAAGTAGACGGCGCCTTCAAAGTCCGTCCACCCCTTCTCACCCAGTGCAGTGATCTTCGCTGTCGAGAACATGGACGCATCCGTCGGCATGACGTAGACGCAGCCCAGGCAGAGCTTCTGGTCGTGGGTCATCACCGTGTAGGCGTACGCCCTGTTCTCGGAGTGACGTTCTTCCAGTCGCGCGAGATCCTGATGGTTGTCCTCGACCATGAACCCATCCTCCGGCCAGCCGGTCTGCTCCCAGTCCCGCAAGAAGTCCTTGCGCTCCATGACGGCCTCATAGTCCAGCTGCGCATCGGCGGCTCGAATAGGTCGCAGTAAGAAACTCTCGGTCACCAGTTCATCTGGGGCCTCAAAGCCACTATTGTGAAACGCCACTGCTCCTCCTATCCCCGCGCGCTATGAGAACCTCGCGACCCGGTTGCCCGCTGACCCGGATCCATGATGTCTCGCATCGTAGCGCAGCGTGACGTTCGATGCTCCCGTCCCATCCCGCCAGCGGCCGGATGGGTTGTCGAGGCACGTGCGGCAAGAGAGGTAGGGGAACCGTCCCGGAAAGTGTCCCCGGCGCGCGGTACATTGAATCTGATGAGTGAAGAACACGAAGTCGAGCCATCGGCCACCGAAGCGCCGCAGATCGACCCGGTAATCCAGCAGCACCTGGAGGACTACCTGGGCTATCTGCTGTACCAGCGCGGGCGTAGCGAGAACACCGTGCGTGCCTACGAAACGGACCTGCGATCACTCTTTGTCTTCCTCGCCAGCCAACGGGTCACCGGTTTGGACCAGGTGACGATCGAAGAACTGCGTGGCTGGCTCGTGCGGATGCAGGAAGAGGGCCTGGGCCGCACCACCATGGCCCGCAGGATCTCGGCGGTTAAGAACTTCTTTGTCTGGGCCGACCGGCAAGACCTCATCGCCGAGGACCCCGCGCTCAGGCTCCAGGCACCCAAGAAGGAACGCCGCCTGCCGCACGTCCTGCAAACTGGACAAGTTGAACGGCTGCTGACCGACATCAAGGAACCCCGAACGGCTCCGTCGACGTCGTCTCAGACCTCAGCGGATAATCCGGCGGGCCAGGACGGCGCCGCGCCCAGCGAAAAGGACGCAGCCGTGGCCGTACGCAACCAGGTCATTGGCGAGCTGCTCTACGCCAGTGGGCTGCGCATCAGCGAACTGGTGTCGCTCGACGTGGGTGATGTGGACTTCGAGCGGCGTGCCTTGCGGGTTCTGGGTAAGGGCAACAAGGAGCGCATGGTGCCCTTCGGGATTCCGGCCCAGCGGACACTGGAGTTCTGGCTGCGGCAGGCCCGAGAGGTCCTCGCCTCCGCCAATGCCGAGAACGCGTTGCTGGTCGGTGCCCGCGGCGGCCGGCTGAACGTACGCCAGGCGCGCAAGGTAATATCCGACGCCCTGGACAGGCTGGGGGATACCTCGGCCAGTGGCCCGCACGCCCTGCGGCACACGGTGGCTACGCACCTGCTCGACGGTGGGGCAGACCTGCGCGCCGTTCAGGAATTCTTGGGTCACTCCTCGCTGGCCACCACCCAGCTGTACACGCATGTCTCGGTGGATCGACTGCGCCAGAGCTACCAGCAGGCACACCCCCGGGCCTGACGATTCACCGAGTGTTTACCCGGAAGTAGGCTTTGGCTGGCGAAAACACCAGGTTTTCAGGCAAGATAGAACTAGCACATTAAGAAATGCTGAATCTGTTGCGGTTGACGTAGGGGAAGACGATCAACAGGTAACGGAGGATGGCATGTCTGCGTCAATGACCAGGGGAGTTGTGTTCATTCACTCGGCCCCTGCCGCGCTATGCCCGCATCTGGAGTGGGCTATCGGGTCGGTGCTCGAGCAGCCAGTCCGCTTGGACTGGACCGAGCAGGAAGCCGCACCCGGACTTCGTCGCGCCGAAATTCAGTGGACCGCCCCGCAGGGCACCGGTGCCATCTTGGCATCCGCCATGCGCGGCTGGCAGCACCTGCGCTTTGAAATCACCGAGGAACCCAGCCAAGGCTGCGACGGCAGCCGCTGGTCCTTCACCCCGGAACTGGGAATTTTCCACGCCACCGTTGATACCGCGGGCAACATCATGGTCAGCGAGGACCGTATCCGCTGGGCCTACGAAAAGGGCGACGGCAACCCCTCGGTCTTCTACCAGGAGATGTCCATTGCCCTCGGTGAGGCGTGGGACGAGGAGCTCGAACCCTTCCGCCACGCCGGCGACGGCGCCCCGGTGCGCTGGCTCAACCAGGTCGTCTAACTTCGACCCCGTATTTTCACTAGTCGTTCAAACCGCTAGTCATCAAGTCTCCGAGTGAGTTGTCACTGCCTGCTGGCACTGCTTGTTAACGAGAAGCCGGTGACGGCACGAGGGAGACCCGCATCGGGTCTACCTCGTGCCGCTTGGCATTTTCGTGAAGTCGCCATTCGATGGCGGTAAGCGCTGTTTCAGGACCGCCTGAGTTCGGTCAGCGGATCACGTCGAAGACGTTCTTCTGGATGCCGTTGGAGTAGGCCTCGGACTCCACCAGTTGCAGTCGCTGGGCCTCCAAGGGCTTGTCGCTGAACAGCCGCAGGCCCTCGCCGAGCAGGACCGGGAAGACCAGCAGGTGGTAGCGGTCCACCAGGCGGTGTTCCTGCAGACAATGCACCAGGGTGCCGCTGCCATGCACGATGATGGGCCCGCCGTCCCCGGCCCGCAGCCGGGCCACATCGGCCATGGAGCGCAGGATGGTGGTCTCGCCCCAGTTCTCCACCAGGTCGCGTTCCTCCAGCGTCGTGGAGACTACGTACTTGGGCTGGTCGTTGTAGTCGGCGAACTCCTCGTCCATGTCCGGCCAGACCCTGCTGAACTCCTGGTAGGTCCTCCGCCCCAGCAGCATGGCGGTGGCATCGGACTGTTCGGTGGCCTTCAGCTCGTAGGCGGCCTCATCGGGTTGCACCAGGTTGAAGGTCCAGCCCGAATGCCGGTAGCCGCTCTCCCCGCCGGGGGCCTGCATGACGCCGTCGAGGGAGATGAGGGTGGTGACGATGAGGGTACGCATCCTGAGCCTTCCGCACGTGAACGTTTCCTGCGGCTGAACGTGCCAGCCGGGTCCGGTGCTCCCAAACTACCGGCCGCGCCCCGCCTTGGGAAGGGGATCCGGCCCGGCTGGAGGCGGTCGCTCCCGCCCCTGGTGGGGATGCCAAAGGGCGGCCGGCTCCCGTGTTGGGAATCCGGCCGCCCTTGTACTGGCGTGCGTGGCTGATGCCGCTAGATGCTGCGGATGGCCACGACGGCGTTGTGCCCGCCGAAGCCGAAGGAGTTGTTCAGCGCCACGATCGAGCCCTCGCGCAGTTCCTGCGGCTGGCCGGTGACGACCTTCAGCGGAATGTCCGGGTCCTGGTTCTCCAGGTTGATGGTCACCGGGGTCTTGCGGTGGTAGACCGCCAGGGTGGAGAGCACTGACTCCACGGCGCCGGAGGCGCCGAGCAGGTGGCCCATCTGCGACTTGGTGGCCGAAACCCACACGTCATCCAGCGCATCGCCCAGGGCGGCGCGCAGCGCGGTGTATTCGGGCTTGTCGCCCACCGGGGTGGAGGTGGCGTGCGCGTTGACGTGCACGACGTCCTCGGGCTGGATGCGCCCGTCGAACATGGCGGCCTTCAGCGCGCGGGTGGCGCCCAGCCCTTCCGGGTCCGGGGCGGTGATGTGGAACGCGTCGGCGGTCACCGAGGAGCCGGCCAGTTCAGCGTAGATGCGCGCACCGCGGGCCAGGGCGTGTTCCTCGGCCTCCAGCACCAGGGCGCCGGCGCCTTCGCCCATAACGAAGCCGTCACGGTCCAGGTCGTAGGGGCGCGAGGCGCGCTGCGGGTCGTCGTTGCGCTTGGACAGGGCCTGCATGGAGGCGAACGCGGCGATCGGCATCGGGTGGATGGCCGCCTCGGCGCCGCCGACCATGACCACATCGGCCTTGCCGTTGCGGATCAAATCCAGGCCCACGTGCATGGCCTCGGTGCCCGAGGCGCAGGCGGAGACCGGGGTGTGCGCCCCGCCCTTGGCGCCCAGGTCCAGGGAGACGGCGGCGGCCGGGCCGTTGGGCATCAGCATCGGCACGGTCATCGGCAGCACGCGGCGCGGGCCCTTGGCCTTGAGCGTGTCCCAGGCGTCCAGCAGCGTCCACACTCCGCCGATGCCGGTGGCGAAGGCGACCGAGAGGCGGTCCGGGTCGACCTCTTCCAGGCCCGAGTCCTTCCAGGCCTCGCGGGAGGCGACCACGGCGAACTGGGTGGAGGGGTCCATGCGCTTCATCTCCACGCGGGAGAGGGTTTCGCTGGCCGGGTTCGAGGCGCGCGCGGCGAAGGTCACCGGCAGCTGGTATTCCTCGACCCATTCGTCGGTGAGGGTGGCGGCGCCCGAGACGCCCTTGAGGGAATTGGCCCACAGGGTGGGCACATCCCCGCCAATGGGGGTGGTGGCTCCCAGGCCGGTGATCACTACTTTGCGCGCCATCGTCTAACTCTCTACTGGGCGGGAAAACAAAAATCAGGGGGTGGGCCGCTCACGGCCCACATGCGTGGAAGGGGTGCTGCCACGCTCAGCGGCGGACGTGGTCCGGCAGGTAGCTACTGTGCTGCCGGACCACGTCACGCGGTGCGCCGGTACGTCGCTGCACCGGCGTGCGGCACTAGGCCTGGGCCGAAACGATGAAGTTGACGGCGTCGCCCACGGTCTTGAGGTTCTTGACTTCCTCGTCCGGGATCTTCACGTCGAACTTCTCTTCGGCGTTGACCACGATGGTCATCATCGAGATCGAGTCGATGTCCAGGTCCTCGGTGAAGGACTTGTCCAGCTGCACGTCTGCTTCGTCCAGGCCGGTCTCTTCGTTCACGATTTCGGCGAGGCCCGCCAGAATTTCTTCGTTGCTAGCCATGAAAGGCTCCTTTTCTTGTGTTGTGCCGGTACAACCGACGATGACTGGGCGGCACCGTCATCCCCGCCGGATCGCTCCGGGGCTGGGGGATGCCACCCGGCTTGGTGAAAACTTCACGTTGCCGTCAACTGTTTAGTTTATGGCAGTCGCACGACCTGCGCGCCAAAGACAAGCCCGGCGCCGAAGCCGATTTGCAGGGCCAGTCCGCCGCAGACCTCCGGATGTTCGCGGCGCATCCGGTCCATGGCCATCGGGATGGAGGCCGCGGAGGTGTTCCCGTTCTCGGCGATGTCCCGGGCCACGATCACCGAATCGGGCAGCTTCAGCTGCTTGACCATCTCGTCGATGATGCGCATGTTTGCCTGGTGCGGCAGGAACGCGGCCAGGTCGCTGGCCTCGATCCCGGCCTCGGTCAGGGCCTTGCGGGCCATCTTGGCCATCTCCCACACCGCCCAGCGGAACACGGTCTGCCCGTCCTGACGCAGCGTTGGCCAGCGCGGGGAGTCCGGCTGGGCGGCGTCGGCGGCTTCGCCCTGCGGGTCGGCGTCGCCCGCCCCGGCGGCCAGGGCCGAACCCAGCAGGCCTTCGCGCAGCTGTACCTGGGAGTGGGTCATGCCGATCGCGGACCACTTCGAGCCGTCCGAGCCCCACACCGAGGGGGAGATCCCCGGGGTGTCGCTGGCGCCGATGATCACCGCGCCGGCCCCGTCCCCGAGCAGGAAGGAGATGGTGCGTTCATGGTTGTCAATGTAGTCCGAGAGCTTCTCCGCGCCGATCACCAGCACGTTCTGCGCCAGCCCGGAACGCACCAGCGCATCGGCCTGGGCGACCCCGTAGCAGTAGCCGGCGCAGGCGGCGGAGATGTCATAGGCTGGGGCCGGGGTCATCCCCAGCGCGTCGGCCACCGCGGCGGCCGCGGAGGGGGTGGCGTGCGGGAAGGTGACGGTGGCGACGATGACCGCGTCGATCTGTCCCGGCTCCAGGCCGGTGTCGGCCAGGGCCGCCTGCCCGGCGGCCACGCACATGTCCAGCAGCGAGGTGTTCTCATCCGCACGGTAGCGGGTGATGATCCCGGTGCGCTGGCGGATCCACTCATCGGAGGAATCGATCCACTGGCACACGTCCTGGTTGGTCACCACCACGGTGGGCCGGTAGCTTCCGGTGCCCAGGATGCGGCTGTGGGCGTTTGGTGTCACCTGGTTCAGCACAGCGCTCATGTTCTCTTCTTTCCTCGCCACGTCGTATCGGTTCGCAGGGAACCGGGTTAGGCCACGTGCTCGTTGACGAACTTGCGGGCGTCCTCCAGGTCCTCGGGGGACTTCAGCGCCAGGGTCTTCACGCCCTTCAGCCCGCGGCGGGCCAGGCCCACCAGGGTGCCGGCCGGGGCCAGCTCCAGGATGCCGGTGACGCCCATGGCGGCGAGCTGTTCCATGCACTGGTCCCAGCGCACCGGGCGGGAGACCTGGGCGACCAGCGACGCCAGGTTCGCCTTGCCGTCGGCCACCGGCTTACCGTCGTAGTTCGACAGCAGCGGCACGGCCGGGTCGGCCGGGTCCAGCTTGGCCGACAGTTCCTTCAGCACGCCCACGGCCGGGGCCATGTGCTCGGTGTGGAATGCCCCGGCAACCTTCAGCGGGATGACCCGCGCCTTGGCCGGCGGGTTCTCGCTCAGCGCCTTGATCTGCTCCATGGTGCCGGCGGCCACGGTCTGCCCGCCGCCGTTGGCGTTCGCCGCGGTCAGCCCGTGCTGCTCGATGGCGGCCAGCACCTCCTGCGGGTCCCCGCCAAGCACGGCGGCCATGCCGGTGGGCTGTTCGGCGGCGGCCTCGGCCATCGCGTTGGCGCGTTCGCGCACGAAGGTCATCGCATCGCCCTCGCTCAGCGCCCCCGCCAAGGCGGAGGCGGTGATTTCCCCGACCGAGTGCCCGGCCAGCACGGTGTTCGGCGGCAGGGTGTCACCCAGCAGGGCGCGGGCGGTGACCAGCCCGGCGGCCACGATCAGCGGCTGGGCCACCGCGGTGTCCTTGATGGTCTGCTCATCGGATTCGGTGCCGTGGGCGATCAGGTCGCGGTCGGTGATCACCGACAGGTCCTGCAGATGGTCGCGCACACCAGCCACATGCAGCCAGTCGTTCAAGAATCCTGGGGTCTGGGAGCCCTGTCCCGGGCATACAATTGCTAGCACTCTTACAGCTTTCCAAATTGGGGACGGGTTGCGCTCATCATTTCGGCACCAAGCTGGCCGAACCTCTTTGTAGGAAGTCTACAAAACCACTGGGGCCGCTGTCGAAGGAAACCCGCCAATTTCGGCAGATGACACCCGCTGCACCTGTGCGCACCCTCCAAAGCTGCCCCGTCCGGCCGTGACTCTGGGCGGCCTCCCGTGCTTCGGGTCAGCGGCAGCGGTTTAGCGTCGGGCGTCACGCAGCCGCCCGACCATCAGCGCCGTCTGCAGCACGAACGCGTCGCGGGGGACCAGCGGGTCCCACCCGGTCACCTCGCTCACGCGCTTGAGCCGGTAGCGCACCGTGTTGGCGTGCACGAACAGTTCCCGGGCCGTGCCCTCCAGCGAATGCCCCAGTGCCAGGTAGCTGGCCAGGGTTTCGGTCAGCGCGTTCGCCGCGTGCTGCAGCGGCTGGTAGACCCGCTCATGCAGCGCATCCGCGGCCAGCTGGTCCCCGTTGACCACCCGTTCGGGCAGCAGGTCATCGGCGGCGATCGGACACGGCGCCTCCGGCCAGGCGGCGGCCGCGGCATACCCGGCCATCGCGGCCGTGGCCCCGTAGTGCATTTCCTTCACCGTGGGCGCCAGCGGCGAGTAGACCACCGGCCCCTCACCGAACAACCGGCCCAGCCGGCCCAGGTCCATCTCCTCGAACTTGGTGTCCGAGAGCATCAGGATCGACCGGTCCCCGAGGATCCCCACCAGCGAGTCCCGCCCGTAGCGGGTGGCGACCCGGCGCAGCGCGGAGACGAAGTTCACCGGGGGAGAGGAGGGGGTGGTGCCCACCATGATGCGGATGTTCGCCTGGGAGCGCCAGCCGATCGCGGCGAAACGCGAGGAGAGCGAGTCCTGGGATTCGCCGTGCAGCACCGCGTCCACCACGTGCGCCTCCAGGCGCGAATCCCACGCCCCGCGGGTCTCCGCGGCCCGGGCGTACACGTCGGCGGCGGCGAACGCGACCTCCCGCGAGTAGCGCAGCACCGCCTCGCGGACCTGGCCCTGCTCGGATTCGGCGACGATGTCCGGCACCTGGGATTCAACGACCTCCACGATGGTGCGCAGCAGCGCTAGTGCCTTTTGCAGGCTGATGGAGCGGGTCAGCTCGGTGGGCGCGGCCCCGAACACGTCGGTCATCACCCAGGCCGGGGTGGATTCGGGGTGTTCGTACCAGTTCACGAACGTGGAGATGCCCTTCTGGGCCACCAGGCCCAGGGCGGCGCGCTCCTCCGGGGCCAGGGAGCGGTACCAGGGCAGGGACTGGTCCAGGTACTTCAGCGCCGCGGTGGACAGCACCCCCAGATGGGATTTGAGCCGCTTGATGGTCTCCGGGCTCGGCTTGGCCAGCCGGCTGGGCCGTCCGCGCTGCAGCGAAGCTTCGGCCGTTTCATTCATGTCTATGAGCATATCGGTTCGATGCGCGGGCCACGTGTGCCAGACGGTTTCTGAGCTTGGGAAGCGGGCACGCGGCAGCTGCGGTGCCGTGGTGGCCGGGCAAATGGGAAACGGTGGCCACACGCTCCTTCACGGGGAAGGGGTGTGGCCACCGTTGAGAATCCCACCGGTTCACTGCCCCGGGTGGGGCCGTGAACCGGTGGGTGGGTGGTTAGGCGTCGCCGCCAGCGTTGCCCGAACGTCCCGCGTTGGGGTTGTTCAGGTCATACTTCTGATGCGCCTTGATCGGGGTATCGGCCGGGATCTCGCCCCGCTCGGCCAACGCCTGCAGGGTCTTGACGACCAGGGAATGCGCGTCGATCTTGAAGAACCGGCGCGCCGCGGCCCGGGTATCACTAAACCCAAACCCGTCCGCTCCCAAGGTGTGGTACTCACCGGGCACGTAGGGGCGCACCTGTTCAAGCACCGCCCGCTGGTAATCACTGGTCGCGATCACCGGGCCGGTCGCCGATTCCAGCTGACCGGTCAGGTACGGGGTCGGACGCGTAGCACCCGGGTCGTCCATGATGACCTGGTCGCAGTGCTGACCTTCCCGGGCCAACTCGTTCCACGAGGTCACCGACCACACATCGGCAGACACTGCCCATTCGGTGGCCAGGATGTCCTGGGCTTCCAACGCCCACGGCACCGCGACCCCCGAGGCCAGCAGCTGGGCGCGCGGCCCGTCAATCGAGGCTTCCTTGAGCAGGTAAATGCCCTTGATGATCCCCTCAACATCCACGTTTTCCGGCTCGGCCGGCTGAATGATCGGCTCGTTGTACACCGTCAGGTAGTACATCACGTTCGGATCCGGGTGTTCCCCGCCATACATGCGCTCCAGGCCTGAACGCATGATATGCCCGATCTCGTACCCGTAGGCCGGGTCGTAGGCCACCACCGCCGGGTTGGTCAACGCCAGCAGCGGGGAATGCCCATCAGCGTGCTGCAGCCCCTCACCGGTCAGGGTGGTGCGTCCAGCGGTCG
>NZ_JAVGCZ010000097.1:0-10283 GCF_052928425.1 Glutamicibacter sp. BSL13 | reverse complement strand
GCGGGGCCACCGCGTCAAGGCTCACGCTGGCGCCCAGCCGTTCCAGGGCCGATGCCAGCACCGCCACGGTGCCCTGCTCGGTGCCGCCGGGGTTCTCTCCCCCGGCGGCGATCAGCTCACCGGCCAATTCGACGATCCGCTGCCGCTCGATCCGCTGCAGGGCCGCCCGTTCGTGGCGCTGCACGTCAAAGACCTGTAGGCTCACGGCTGCTGCCCGCCGGCCATCTCCTCCAGGGCCGCGTGCAGCCGGGCCACGCCCTGACCGATGCGTTCGGGGGTGGAGGTGGCAAAGCACAGCCGCAGCGCGTCGCTGAACGCCCCCGCATCGGAGAATGCCGGACCGGGAATATACGCCACCCCGTGGCGCAGCGCGACCTCGAACAAAGTCTCCGTGTCGATGCCCGCATAGCGTCCGCGCAGGGTCAGCCACAGGAAGAACCCGCCCTGCGGGTCGGTGGCGATGACCTGCTCTCCGAAGGTTTCGGCCAGGGCGGCGCGCATCGCCTGCTTGCGCTCCCGGTACACGCTGCGCAGGGTGTCCAGGTGCGCATCCAGCCGGCCGTCGGCCAGGTAGTCCGCCACCAGCTGCTGCATGGGCGCGTTGGTGCAGGTGTCCATGGACTGCTTGGCGCTGATCGCCAGGGCGCGCAGCGCCGGATCCAGCTCCATCCACCCCACCCGCAGCCCCGGGGCCAGCACCTTGGAGAAGGTGCGCACCGAGATCAGCCGGGGGTTGTCCGGGCTCAGCTGGGCGAAGCCGGGGACCTGCTGGCCCTCGAAGCGCAGCGCCCCGTACGGGTCATCGTCGATGATGAACGCATCCCACTGTGCGGCCAGCTCCAGCAGGCGCAGCCGGCGGGCCTCGCTCAGGGTGCGCCCGGAGGGGTTCTGGAAGTTCGGGATCACGTAGATCGCCTTGGGCGTCTTGCCGGTGGCGGCCACCAGCTCGGGCAGCCGCTCCACCACCAGGCCCTGGTCATCCACCGGGGCCTCCAGGACCTGGCCCTGGTAGCTGAGCACGGTGGAGATCCCGTTGGTGTAGGTCGGCGATTCGACGATCACCAGGTCCCCCGGATCCACCAGCAGCTTGAACGCGATGTCCAGGCCCTGCATGCCCCCGGTGGTCACCAGCACCCGGGCCGGGTCCACCGGCTGCCCCAGGCGCTGGTGGTAGGCCACGATCTGCTCGATCAGCTGCGGGTTGCCCTCGGTGGCCGCATAGTCGTAGCGTCCCTCGGCCGGCCGGGTGTACAGCCCGGCCAGCTCGGCCTCCGGGATCAGCTCGGCATTCGGCGCCCCCATGGCGAACCGCACGATGTCGTGGGTCTGGCTGGCCAGGAGGGAGGTGGAGGAGTCAATGACCGATCCCTTGAGTTGGCTGGCCCGCGAGGCCAGTCGCGTAGGTACGGCGGTCAGCAGCGATTCGGTGGCCATGGGTGGTGTTCCTAACGTTGATGGTTGTCAGTTCGCGCGGTACGTCCGCGAGGAATTCAATGCCGGTGGCGCTCACCCGCACCGGCTCGGAAACTTCGAAGCCCGACCCGTCCAGCCACATGCCGGCGATCAGGTGGAAGGTCATGTTCTCCTGCAGCTCGGTGGTGTCCCCCACCCGGAAGCTGACGGTGCGTTCACCCCAGTCCGGCGGGTAGCCGATGCCGATGGAGTAGCCCAGCCGGGATTCCTTCTCATACCCGGCCGCCCGGATCACCCTGGTGAAGGCGGCGGTGACCTCCTCGGGGGTAGCCCCGGGCTTCACCTGGTCAAAGGCGGCCTCGATGCCGGCAATGGTGGCGGAGGCGACCCGCTGCAGCGCCGCGGCGGGCCGGCCGAGCACCGCGGTGCGCGCCATCGGCGCGTGGTAGCGCCGGTGCACCCCGGCCAGTTCAATGGAGATCGGCGAATCCACCGGCAGCGGCGCTTCGGTCCAGGTCAAATGCGGGGTGTCCGCCCCCTTGCCGGTGGGCAGCATCGGCACGATCGAGGGGTAGTCCCCGGGGGTGCCGGGCACCCCGCGGGCCTGGGCCGCCATGACCTCGGCGGCAACTTCGTTCTGCGGGCGGTGCGGGGCCAGGGCCTGCAGTGCGGTGCGCATCGCCTGGGAGCAGACCCGGCCGGCGGCGCGCATCAGTTCGACTTCGAAGGGGGACTTGACCAGGCGGACCCAGTTGACCAGCTCCCGGGACTCCTGCAGCTGCCATTCGGGCAGGGTCGCGGACAGGGCCATGAACATCCGGATGGAGAAGAAATGCGAATCGCCCTCGTAGCCCACGCGCAGTGCCCGGTCGTAGCCGGCATCCCGCAGGTGCTTGGCCACCCAGTCGCCGGGGTGGATCGCCGGGCGGTGCACAATCTGCTCCGGGTAGCCGATGACCCGCTCGGCGCGGACGCCGATCGCGGTGCGGTGCGCCCCGTGGGCGTCCATGTGGCGCATGTACATCAGCGGCTCGCCTTCGCAGGGCAGCACCAGGATCTGCGCGGTGTAGAAGGACCAGGCGTTGTAGCCGGTCAGGTAGTACAGGTTGGCGGGATCGGTGACCAGCAGGACGTCCAGTCCCTGCCGGGCCATGCGCCGGCGGACGCGCTGTTGGCGAGCTGCGTACTCGCTGCATTCCAGGTCACGATGACCTTCCGGGGTGAACACCATTGTCGTTGTCTTTGTCCTGTCACTTCCACGAATTCACGAACTTTGTGATCTACACCATAGTTCCGAGCTTCCATCAGATAAAGTGGGTGCATCTTGTTTGTTCCGTTAAGCAGAACTTACGGGTCGGAACATCCGCCGACGACCGATGTCAGGAGGTCCAGATGCTTGATTTCAAGCGGCTGACGCTGCTGCGCGAACTGCAATTGCGCGGCAGCATCGCGGCCACCGCCCGGGTGCTGGGCATCAGCGCCTCGGCCGTCTCCCAACAGCTGGCCAAACTGGAGGCGGAGGCCGGGCTGCCGCTGCTGGAGCAGGTGGGGCGCAACACCCGCCTCACCCCGGCCGGACGCCAGCTGGTCTCCCGGGTCGATGAGGCGGTCACCGTACTGGAGGGGGCGACCGCCGAACTTGAGGCCCGGCGCAGCCGTGTCCAGGGCGTCATCCGCTTTGCCGCCTTCAGCACGTTCGCCCGGACCTTCCTGCCCGAAACGCTGCGGCGGATGAACCAGGTGCACCCGGACGTGGTCATTGAATTCACCCAGCTCGAACCGCACGAGGCGTTGGACGCGATCGCCAGCCGGCGGGCCGACGTGGCCATGGTGGACGAGTTCACCCACATTCCCCGGCGCGCCGACGCCGGGTTTGTACGCACCGCCATCACCCGGGACCGGATGGAGATCCACCTGCCCCACCCGGTCGCCTCCGTGACCGAACTGGCCGAACTGCCCTGGGCCTTTGAGCCTCGCGGCACCGACGCCTACGCCTGGTCCCACCGCTTCTGCCGTGACCTGGGCTTTGAACCGAAGGTGCTCTTCGATTCCCCGGATCCGCGCCTGCACTACGAACTGGTCGCCGCCGGGGTGGCGGCCGCCTTCCTGCCGCGCATGGTGTTTCACGGGCTGGACACCGCCACCGGGTCGGTGGTGCGCTGGGAACCGGAGGAGGGCAGGCAGCGCGAGGCCATGTTCCGGGACATCTACGCGGTGGGCCGGCGCGGCAGCCACCTGCGCCCGGCCACCAAGAGCTTTTTGCAGATCCTGCGCGAAGTCGCTTCCTGAAAGGAGAACGATGCTTGACATCCATCGCCTGCGCCTGCTGCGCGAGGTCCGGCTGCACGGCAGCATGAGCGCAGCAGCGCGCAGCATGTCCTACAGCCATTCGGCCATCTCCCAGCAGCTGGCGCTGCTGGAGCGTGAAACCGGGGTGCAGCTGCTGGAACGGGTGGGGCGCAACGTGCGCCTGACCGCCGCCGGCCTGGAACTGGTGCACAACACCGAGGCGATCCTCGCCGCGCTGGAAAAGGCCGAAGCGGACCTGGCCACGTCCCACGAACGGGCCCGGGGCAGCATCACGGTCGCGGCCTTCGCCAGCATCAGCCGGACCGTGCTGCCCACCGCACTGGCCGACCTGGCCCGCGAGCACCCGGCACTGCAGGTGAACATCCACCGCTACGAACCGGAGGAAGCCATGCTGAAGCTGGCCTCCCGCCAGGTTGACGCGGTGCTCACCGATTCGTTCCCAGGCGCGGCCCCCGACGGCTCCACCAGCCTGCACACCACGATCTTGGCCCAGGACCCGGTGCGCGGCTACCTTCCAGTGGGGGTGCAGTTGGATGATGCGCAGGCCGTGCGCCAGGTGCCCTGGGTCATGGAACCGGCCGGATCCGCCGCCTCGCAATGGGCGCTTCGGGTGTGCCGCGAACGCGGCTTCGAACCGCGGATCGCCCACCTGTCCTCCGATGTGCTCTTCCACCTGCGCCTGGTGGAACACGGACTGGCCGCGGCCTTCCTGCCGGACATGGTGATGCAGGAGGCCTCCAGCGCCCTGACGCCCAGCAGTTGGCTGCCGGCCGACCAGCGGCGCACCATCCTGTTCGTCACCCGCAAGGGCGCGGAATCCAATCCGGCCCTCGGCGCGGTGCGCGAGGCGGTGGCCCGGGTGTTCCGCCAACCGGACGGGCGGAACACCACGCACCCCAGCGCTTCCTAGGTTCTGCCTGCTCCGCGCAGACACCTGCGCCATGCTTCTTGACTAGGGCTTGTGATGCACCAGGTAGACCAGCATGGCGATGCACTTATGGACCACGACCAGGCCGAAAATCCCCGCCACGACGTAGCAGCCGGCGGAGACCAGACCCAAAATGGCCAGGCCTTGGAGATTGGGCCCTTCCTCGTTGCCTTGAAAGCCAAACCCCAGGAGGCTCACGCCGCTAGCGACCACCACCAACGCTATCGCGAACCAGAAATACATGAGGGTGTCGTACCCGGGTTTGCGCTTCTGAAACAAGGGAGCCTCCAGAACTGTTGCTTGCCGATGCTGCCTCTTCCCCTGCTAGTTCCAACGCAGGGGTCCGGCTGCCGGCCAGCGTGTGTCCAGCAATGTCGGGTGATTGCAGAACCATAACGTTTACGAGAATCTGTATCGGCACTCTGGGCCTGCATGTTTGACTGGTCTTCTGACCCGCCGGGACACGCCCTCGCGGGTCCCTAGTGAGAGCGATGGATGCTTTGAACCTGGATGAGCTTCCCGATGACATCGTCGAGGCAATAGAACCTGGCTCCGTTCCATTCGACGAAACGCAAAACCCCTTCTTCCATGACTCCGGTTTCTTGGACTCGGTATCCGGCGCGATGCCGGTCTACCTGGGACTCTTCTTGCTGGCGTTCTTGGCGATGGTGGGCTTTATCGTCTGGATCTGGGTTCGCAACTACCGGGCCAGCAAGGCCGCCGGCTACGATTTTTTTACCCTGCAAACCGATGTCGCTACCCGGGTGGCCAGCTCCCAGGTTCTAGCCCCGGCTAAGCCCCTGGAGCAGCGGTTGGCGGAACTGGAGGACCTGTATTCCCGCGGAATTATTTCCCGGGATGAATACGCCCAAGCTAGGGTGCAGATCCTAACGGAATAACGATGCTCCACGAGAATCACCGTGAGACCATCTGAGAGCACCATCCCAGGAGCCGACCGTGAGCGACACCCAATTCCTGATCGAGACCCCCGAACAATCCCGTACCTTCCTCGCTGCGGGAAGCGCCGCGGACTTCCTGCTCGCCGGGGGGTTTGCGAATGCCGGACGGGAACCGCACTGGCACCTGCGCTGGTGCCTGGAGCGGATGCGGCCCGAAGAGTTCATGGAGGTCGGCCAGGCCAGAGTCTTCTGCCAGCACCAGGAATGAGGTCGCCTGTCCGACCCAAAGCGGCGCCAGCCCCCTCAGCCGTTACTCATCGCCGCCGCGCTGCTCCAGGGGGCTTTCAATGCGCCGGTCGGGGATGACCCACACCACCGCGACCGCCACGAAGCAGGCCAGCGCGAGGTAGATGAAGACCGGGGGGCCTCGGGCTTGATGAAGGCCGCACTGGCGATCCCGGCCAGGTAGATCACCAGTGAGGCCTTGCCCTTCTTGTCCCTGCCCAATGCGCGCTACATGCGGGAGTCCGGGCCTTCGGTGCGGGCGATGGTGCGCTGCAGCAGCGCGAAGGCCAGGGCCGCGAGCAGCAGGACGGCACCGTAGGACATCACCGGTGCCCGCGCAAAGCCGGTGTAGTCCATCCATGCGGTGGCCAGCGGCAGCAGGGAGAGCCAAAACAGCAGGTGCAGGTTGGCCCACAACACCCCGCCGGTCACCCGGTTGGTCAGCTGGAACACGTGATGGTGGTTGTTCCAGTAGATGCCCACATACGTGAAGCTCAGGGCACAGGTGAGCAGAGCGGTGCCCACGGCATTCCACTGTTCGGTGAACCCCGTGCCCTTGGGCACGGGCAGCGCCAGCAGCATGACGGTGATGATGATCGCCAGGACCCCGTCGCTAAACGCCTCCAGACGCCCGGTCTTCACTGTTCCGGCCCGTTCACCGAGGCCGCTGGGACACCCTTGTGCCCACCGCGGTGATTCACTGCCCTGCTGTGCATCCGTGTCACCTTCGCGTTTCCGCCCTGCCGGCGTTCTTCGATTATTGTGCACCGCCATCAGTGCGGCAGTCGGCCGCCACCCCGCCGCATTCCCGCCCAACACATGATGTGTAAGCAGGGCTAACAGGAATCTGTCGTATTTATTCGCTTTTCTTTACGCATCGCTGTTCCTAGATTGGAAGCACGCCCCCGCGCTGCACTGCGGACTCGGGCGCGCATCCCAGTTCTTCTCGAAAGGAGCGATCCGGCATGACCATCAACGACCTGGCTCATTCGGCGCCTGCCACCCCCTCCCTCATCGACGGCCCGGCCCTGTGGCCGGCGCAAGCGCATACGCCCAGCGTGCTGGGCCGACAGCTGGTCGTTGAACGCGGCGAGGGCTGCTGGCTCTACACCACCGACGGCCGGAAGCTCTTTGACGGCACCGCCGGGCTGTGGCATGCGAACGTCGGTCACGGCCACCCGGAACTGGCTCAGGCCGCCTACGAGCAGATGCTGCAGCTGGAGACCTACCACATCTTCGCGCGCTACTCGAATGACAAGGCGCTGCAGCTGGGTGAAAAGCTGGCCGCGATCAGCCCGATCGAACGAGCCAAGGTCATCCTGAACTCCGGCGGTTCCGACGCCATCGATGTGGCCTGCAAGCTGGCCCGCCGCCACTGGCAGCGCGAGGGACGCACCTCCAAGAAGGTGATCCTCTCCCGCGAGTTCGCCTATCACGGCCTGCACGCCTATGGCACCTCGATCGCCGGACTGGAGTTCAACCGGGAGGGCTACGGCAGTGAATCGCTGGTCCCGGAAACCGCGCGGATCTCCTTCAATGACCCGGCCCAGGTTGAGGAAGTCATCCAGCGCATCGGGGCGGAGAACATCGCCGCCCTGGTGACCGAGGCGGTACAGGGCACCGGCGGGGTCAATCCCCCGGCCCCCGGTTACCTGGAAACCATTGCCCGGCTCTGCCGGGAGAACGACATCCTGCTGATCCTCGATGAGGTCATCACCGGCTTCGGACGCATGGGCACCATGTTCGCCGCCGAATACTACGGCCTGGAGCCGGACATGATCACCTTCGCCAAGGGCGTGACCAGCGGCTACGCCCCGCTGGGCGGGGTCATGGTGGCCCCCCGGCTGTGGGAGCCGTTCTACGTTGACGCCCCTGACACCCCGATCTTCCGCCACGGCGCCACCTACGCCGGGCACGCCACCGCCTGCGCGGTCGCGCTGAAGCACCTGGAGATCCTGGAGCGCGAACAGCTGGTGCCGCGCGTGGCCGAGCTGGAGTCGGTGCTGCGCCAGGCGCTGGAGGACCTGGCCGCCCGCGTGGAAGCGGTCACCGAAGTGCGCAGCGCCGGACTGCTCGGCGGGGTCACCCTGGACGCCTCGCTCAGCGCCGAACAGGTTTGTGATGACCTGGTGGAGCTGGGCTTCATCGGCCGCCCGCTGCGCGGAAACACGATCCAGATCAGCCCGCCGTTCATCATCACCGATGCCGAACTGCACTCACTGATCAACGCCATCGGTCAGGCCGTCACCGGACGGAGCGTCAAATGAGCGAAACCACGGAACTGGCCGCCACCGCCACCGAATGCAGTACCCAGGCCCTGGTCCCGGCCGACGCCGGGCGGGTGGCCCTGGCCGATGCGGTCATCGAATCCCTGGAACTGGGCGCCGCGGGCATCACGGTGCACGATCCGGCCACCGCCGAGCCGATCGCCGCGGTGCCCGACCGCAGCGTGGATGAGGCGCTGGAGGCGGTGACCCGGGCCGATGCCGCCGGGGTCGAATGGGCGGCGCGCAGCGCCCGCCAGCGCGCCGAGGTGCTGCATGCCTGGCATGCGCTGCTGGTGGAGAACACCGAACAGATCGCGCACCTGATCAGCCGGGAGATGGGCAAGACCCTCACCGAGGCCCGCGGGGAGGTGAAGTACGGGGCCGACTTCGTGCGCTGGTATGCCGAGGAGGCGGTCCGCCCGGCCGGCGGCTACCGCCCGACCCCCGATGGTGGGGCGGACCTGCTCACCCGCAGGGCGCCGGTGGGCCTGGCGGTGCTGATCACCCCGTGGAACTTCCCGCTGGCGATGGCCACCCGCAAGATCGCCCCGGCGCTGGCCGCAGGCTGCCCGGTGGTCGTCAAACCCGCTACCGCGACGCCGCTGACCACCTATTATGCGGTGCAGCTGGCGCGGCGGGCCGGGGTGCCCGAGGGGCTGATCGAGGTGATCACCACCGCCGACTCCGCCGCCTTCAGCCAAGCGGTGCTCGCCGATCCGCGGGTGCGCAAGGTCTCCTTCACCGGCTCCACCCCGGTGGGACGCACCCTGCTGGAGCTCGCGGCACGCAACGTGCTGCGCAGCTCCATGGAACTGGGCGGCAACGCGCCGCTGCTGGTCTTTGACGACGCGGACCTGGAGCGGGCGATCGAGGGGACGTTGGCCGCGAAGCTGCGCAACGGCGGGCAGTCCTGCATTGGGGCCAACCGCATCTACGTGCAGTCCGGGATCGCCGAGGAGTTCACCGCCGAACTCAGCCGCCGCTTTGACGAGGTCACCGTCGGTGCGGGACTGGGCGCCGCAGTGCAGCTGGGGGCCATGATCGATGAGCGCGCGGTGCGGCAGATGCATGAGTTCACCCGCGACGCGGTGCAGCGCGGGGCGCAGCTGCGCACCGGTGGCCACGGCTATGCGGGGCCCGGCTCCTTCTTCGCGCCCACCGTGCTGGACGCCGTGGACCGGGACAGCGCGGTGGCGCGTCAGGAGATCTTCGGCCCGATTGCCGCGATCCAGCGTTTTGAGACCGAGCAGCAGGCCCTCGCCCTGGCCAATGACACCGAGTACGGACTGGCCGGGTATGTGTTCAGCCAGGATCTGGACCGGGCGCTGAATGTCGCGGACCGGCTGCAGACCGGGATCGTGGGCATCAACCAGGGGGTGCCCTCCAACGCCGCGGCCCCCTTCGGCGGGGTGAAGCATTCGGGCCTGGGCCGCGAGGGCGGGGCCGAGGGGCTGGAGGAGTACCAGTCCGTGCGCTTCTACAACATCGCCCGGCGCGACACCTAAACCCCGGCCCACGACGGCGCCGGTTTCGGCCAACCCCTGGCCGGAACCGGCGCCGCGTCGCGTCCGCACGAACCCCGGTTCCCGCGGCTGGGCGAAACCCCCAGTCAGCGTGCCGAACGCCACGTCCGATCCGCAAGAAAGCGCAGTAGGATGATAAATAAATTCGGATCCCGGATAACTACCCGGCGCCGGTTTTCCGGACCCGGGCTACAACGGTGTGGGCAGGAGGCGGGCGTATGGGCGAAGAACGGCACAGCAGTGGTACGACAAGCGCGGCCGTGCGCACCGAAGTCCATCCGGCGTTCCACCGTTTCCAGCGGATCCACGGCTCAGGCCCCCGGCTGCTGTTCATCACCGCGGCGCCGGGCACCGGGCGCAGGCTGTTCGCCAGGTCCTGGCTGGATGGTGCACCCGGAGAGATCCACGACCTGTCCGACGGAAGCCCGGAAACCAGTTCCGGGATCTTTGACCAACTGCAGCAGCTGACCGAACGGCTGGACGCCGACCCCCAGCTACGTCTGGCGGTGCTCCTGCCGGTGGGGCGCTCCACCTGGCTGCTGGCCGCCCGCTACCACTGCAGCGTGGCCCGGCACCGGGACCTGCTGCTCAGCGCGGCCGAGCTGGCCCAGGCACTGGATTGCGAGGCGCATCTGGCCGAGGCGATCCGCGACCAAAC
>NZ_JAVGCZ010000096.1:0-10470 GCF_052928425.1 Glutamicibacter sp. BSL13 | reverse complement strand
GGCGCGGCGCGCGCCGCCGGTGCCGGCACCGCACGGCGCCCGGCCGGGAAGCTGGTGCCAACCCGGCGCTAGCTGTGCTGCCCAGACAGGCTGGTCAAGCGGCGGCGGTACCGCTGTCCCGGCGGCCGGTGGCCTTGTTATCCACAGCAGGCCGGGGCGCCGGTGTGCAGGCTGGCTGCCGGGGGCATGATGGGGCCATGAACACCTCCGGCACCGAAGCGGCGCTGGATCAGCTGGCCCAGGCGGTCAACCTGATCGACAGCGCGACGGCGGCCTTTGCAGCGGATGAACCAGCTGCCGGGCACGCCGCCTACTTCGCCTGGCTTGTGGAACAGGCCGGCGAACGCCTCACCCGCGCCCAGGTGCACGCCGCCCACGGGCTGCGGGCCAGCGGCGCCCACCTGCTGGAGCCCGATTCCTACCAGGCGATCCGGCAGGCCGGGTTGCGGCCCAGCGTCGAGGACCTGGCGCGCACCCGCGGCCGGAAAACCACCGGGCGCAGCTACTTCAAGAACACCGTGGACCTGTACAAGGGGTGGCTGAACCTCGGCGTCGGCGTCGCCCAGGACCGGATCAACATGGCCGACGCGCTGGTCGCCGGGATCACCGAGGCCGGGCAGCGCACCGCGCCACGCTTCGGGCGGCTGGGCGATGAACTGGCCAACCCGGACACCAACCCGGCCCTGGTGCTCACCGCCGCGCGGCAGCTGCGCAAGGCCGAACCGGACCTGGGTGCCGGACCGCAGGCCGGCGAAGCGTGCGAACGGCTGCAGGAAGACGCGATCACGCTGATCCGGCACGAACCGGGCACCGCACGCCGGCACCTGCCGCGGCTGATCGAACAATCCCTGGGGGAGAACCGTCCACTGGCGGCCCTGCTGGGCGAGGCCGGGCTGTTCCGCCGCGGCATGCGGCGCGGACTGATGCACTACCTGCTCAAGGTCATGCCCCAGGACGCGGAGCTGATCGAATCCCTGTGCGTGCAGATCGACAACCCCAAAACCATCGCCGGCAACCGGGACGAGCTCAAGGCCCTGGTCAACGAACAATACGCCCGGCCCACCCTGGAACCGGACGCCGCCGAGCAGCCTTTGGGCGCCCAGGCCCCCGCACCCGGCTCTGCCAGCCTCCCGCCGCAGTGGGGTGAGCAGGACACCATGCCCGACTGGGCCCGCCCTCACGACCCGTCCGCCAACACCAACGCCGCCGAGCAGGCACCGCCCACGGCAACACCGCCCACGGCAACACCGCCCACCCCGGATGCCCGCCCCGCGCAAACCCCCGGGGCGGGGGAAGGCGCCGGCGCCTTTGGCCAGCTGGGCGGAACGGACCGGTTCCCCGAGGAGCTGCTCAAGCCCTTCGAGGACCTGCGCCCCGAATTCCGCCACCTGATCGCGCTGCTTTCACTGCTGCGCGCCGATCACAGCGGCACCGGCAAGCAGGTGGGGGTGGTGCAGCCCGAAATCACGGTCATCATGGATTACGACAAGATGATCGCCGACGGCAAGGACTTCGCCGTCACGGAAAACGGCATCCCCATCTCCGCGGCCGCGATGCGGGCCATGCTCTGCAACGGGATCCTGCGCCCAGCGGTCTTTGGCACCAAGAGCGAGATCCTGGACATCGGCCGCACCAACCGGCTCTTCCCGAACTACATGCGCAAGGGCCTGCGGGCCAAATACCGCGGGTGTGCCTACCCCGGGTGCACCATGCCCGCCTCCAGATGCGAGGCCGACCACATCACACCCTGGGACGAAGGCGGGCAGACCAGCATCGATAACGGGTGCCTGTTCTGCCCGATGCACCACCATGCCCGGCACTGCGGCCTGTTTACGGTGATCCGCAACGAAGACGGCCCACCCATGGTGTTGTTGCCCAAGGACCTGGACCCCCATCAACGCCCGCGGATCAACACCTACTGGCTCAGCCCCTCCGAGGCGCTTACGGCCGCCCGGGCCGAGCAGGCCGCCGCCGACCGGCTGGCCGTCTGAAACACATAGGACTGCCCCCGACCGGTCACGGTCGAGGGCAGCACACCACCACTGCCGCCACGCGGCGTCCAATCCAGGCCGGTTTCCGCCGGCTCGGCGCTCGCGTCCCTAGGAATTGGCGGCCAGGTGCTTGGCGGCAAGCTCCAGGTAGGTGTCCGCGTTCTTTGACAATCCCGCGACCTCTTCCTCGGTCAGCTCACGGCGCACCTTGGCCGGAACCCCGGCCACCAGGCTGCGCGGGGGAACCTGGGTTCCCTCCAGCACCAGCGCCCCGGCCGCCACCAGGCACTGCTCGCCGATCACCGCGCCGTTCATGATCGTGGCGCTCATGCCCACCAGGCACCCATCGCCCACGCTGGCCCCATGCACCACCGCCGAATGCCCCACGGACACGGACTGGCCCACCGTGCACGGGAAACCGGCATCGGCGTGCAGCACCACGTTGTCCTGCAGGTTCGTTCCGGCGCCGACCCGGATCGGGGCCGAATCCCCGCGCACCGAAACGCCGTAGAAGGCGCTGGCGCGCTCGCCGAGTTCCACATCCCCGCTCAAGGTCGCGGTGGGGGCAACGAACACGTTCTGCGCCACCTTGGGGACGGCGCCGTCAATGGTAATAATGTGAGCCATGGCACCCACTGTAGTTCAGGGGACGAACCGGCAGCGATTCTGGCCCGCGCAGATGACACCACCGCGCCGCTCGCACAAGCGGCCCTGGAAAGCGGCTCGGAAAAGCGGCTCGCAGGAAGCCGCTAGGAGAAGACGATGGTGCGCTGTCCGTCGAGCATCACCCGATGCTCGGCATGCCACTGCACGGCGCGGGTCAGGGTGCGCCCCTCCACGCTGCGCCCCAGCTCCACCAGCTGGGCGGCGGTACGTGAATGGTTGACCGGGGTGACTTCCTGGTCGATGATCGGCCCTTCGTCCAGATCGGCGGTGACGTAGTGGGCGGTGGCGCCGATGAGCTTCACGCCGCGGGCGTGGGCCTGGTGGTAGGGCTTGGCGCCTTTGAAGGAGGGCAGGAAGGAATGGTGGATGTTGATCACCCGTCCGGCCATGCGCTCGCACAGCGAGTCGGAGAGGATCTGCATGTAGCGGGCCAGCACCACCAGTTCGATCCCGTGCTCCTGCACGAGCTTGAGCAGCTCGGCCTCGGCCTGGCCCTTGTTCTGGGCGGTCACCGGCAGGTGCACGAAGTCCACCCCGTAGAACTCGGCCATCGGCTGCAGGTCACGATGGTTGGAGACGATCACCGGGACCTCGATCGGCAAGGTGCCGGCGCGCTGGGCGAACAGCAGGTCGTTCAGCGCGTGCCCGGCCTTGGAGCACATGATCATGGTGCGGGTGCGGCGGGACGATTCGAACACCTTCAGGTCCATGCCGAACTCGTCGCGGATGGGCGCCAGCTGCGCCATGACCTGGTCCAGGGTGTGCCCGGTGGCCACCTCGATGCGCATGAAGAAGGTGTTGGAATCCGGGCTCTCATACTGCTGCGACTCGGTGATGTTGCAACCGGCACCCAACAGGCCCCCGGAGACGGCATGCACGATGCCCGGACGGTCGACGCAGGAGAGGGTGACGATGAAGTGGTTGCTCATGCATTCCAAAATACGTGGGCTGGCGCCCCGGCACCGAATTGGTGAGCAAAGATCACACCCGCAGCGATTGCGGTGACTTCTCCTCCGGGTGCGCAGTCGTGTCGCCGGTCGCCTCCGTGTCCGCCATGCCGGAGGCATGCTGCTTCAGGTGCTTGATCGCGGCGATGGCGGCCCGCCGTCCGGCGCGGGTGGCCCCAATGGTGGAGGCCGACGCCCCGTAGCCGACCAGGTACAGGCCGGGCTGGTCGGCGGCGCTGACCGCATCGGCGGACATCCGGATCCCGCCCTGGGCGGTGCGCAGCTTCAGCGGCGCCAGGTGCTTCAGCGCGTGACGGAAGCCAGTGGCCCACAGGATCGCTTCGATGCGTTCGCGGCTGCCGTCGCTGAACACCACCGCATCGGCCTCCAGACGGGAGATCGGACCCCGGGAAATCATCAGCCCGGAGGCGATCGCCGCGCGCATCTGCCCGGTCAGCGGCAGGCCGGTGTTGGCCACCACCGGCCGCGGCGGACGCCCGGCCCGGGTGTCCTCGGTGACCCGGCGTTCGACCTCCAGCCCCCAGTCCCTGGTGCTGGCGAAGTCCTTCCAGCGCGGTGGGGTGCGGGTGGACCACAGCGTGTCGATGCCGGCCGCGTCCAGCTGCACGATGAACTGGGTGGCGCTGGCCCCGCCGCCGACCACCAGGGTGCGCCGGTTCGCGAACTGCTGGACCCCGGTGAAGTTCCGGGTATGCACCTGCAGGCCGGTGAACGTGGACATGCCGCGGTAGCTGGGCCAGAACGGGTTGCTCCAGGTGCCGGTGGCGTTGATGACGGTGGCGGCCTGCAGCCCGGTGCCATCAGCCAGTTCCACTTCGAAACCCGCCGCGGAACCGGTTCCCTTGCGACTGACCGAAACCACCGGGCCCGAGCGGTAGACGGGCAGGCCCATGTGCTGTTCATACTCCCCGTAGTAGCGGCTGACCACGGCCGAGGCCGGCTCGGTGGGGTCCGGGGTGGCCAGTTCGAAGTCCGGCAGGGGGTGCAGGTGGTGGGCCTTGCCGAACGTCAGTGAGTCCCAGCGGTCCCGCCAGGCCCCGCCGGGTCCGTCGTTGGCGTCGAGCATGACGAAGTCCACCCAGGGCCGCATCCCCCTGCGCAGCAGGTGGTATCCGGCCGACAGGCCGGCCTGCCCGGCGCCGATGACCACCGTACGGTACCTGGTGCGCAACTTGCCGCGATCCACCGTTGAGCTCACTCCTTGACTCGTGCCATCCGGTTCGGGGCCACCCGCCAATTTATATTGACGTGTCAACCTCCTACCCGTTGCAACGCTCACATGACGTGCAACATTCCCGCCGCATTCGATAAACTCGGTGACGGACTGAACTTCAACTCGTAACTGGCGTTGGGTGGATCACCACCGGGGAGCGAAAACCGACATTCCACCGCAGACCGCGCGCCTGGGTTTGCGGAACCTGACCATCGACGATGCCCCGCCCGGCCGGGGCTCGCGAACGAAAGGACACCCCATGACCGCCCAGATTCTCGACGGCAAGGCGACCGCAAAACAGATTAAGCAGGAACTGACCCAGCGGGTCGCGGCCCTGCAGGAGCGCGGGATCACCCCGGGGCTGGGCACCATCCTGGTCGGCGATGACCCGGCATCGGCCTGGTACGTGCGCGGCAAGCACCGCGACTGCGCGGAGGTGGGACTGGAGTCCATTCGCGTGGACCTGCCCGAGCAGACCACCCAGGAGGAGCTGCTGGCCAAGGTGCGCGAGCTGAACGAGGACCCGGCCTGCACCGGCTACATCGTGCAGCTGCCGCTGCCCAAGCACATCGACCAGGACGTGATCCTGGAGGCGATGGACCCGGCCAAGGATGCCGATGGCCTGCACCCGATGAACCTGGGCCGACTGGTCGCCAACGTCAACAAGCCGCTGACCAGCCCCGCCCCCTGCACCCCGGCCGGCTGCGTGGAGCTGCTCTCGCGCCATGGGCTGGATTTGAAGGGCAAGCACGTGCTGGTGATCGGCCGCGGGGTGACCATCGGACGGCCGGTGGGCCTGCTGCTGACCCGCCGCGACGTGAACGCCACCGTCACCCTGGCCCACACCGGCACCACCAATCTGCCCGAGCTGCTGGCCCAGGCCGACGTGGTGATCGCCGCCGCGGGACAGGCGCACATGGTCAAGGCCGACGCGATCAAGCCCGGCGCGATCCTGCTGGATGTTGGCGTCTCGCGCGTTGATGGCAAGGTCACCGGGGATATTGATCCGGACGCCGCGCAGCACGCCTCCTGGATCTCCCCGAACCCCGGCGGCGTGGGGCCGATGACCCGGGCGATGCTGTTGGCCAATGTGGTGGAAACCGCCGAACGCCAGGCCTCCTAGCCACCCGGGCGCCTCCTTGCCGACGCGCGGCGCCGGCGGCGGGAGGAACGTAAGCGACAAAGGCTTGGGCCCTGCGGAAGAACCGCAGGGCCCAAGCCTTTGTCACAGCTCCGGTGCCGGCCGCTGGCCGGGGCGTCGAGCCGGAACTACTTCACCGGTTCATTCTCGATCGCGGACCCGCGGCCCACCACCAGTGCCCCGACTTCCTGTTCCGCCTGGTTCGTGTAGGACAGGTCGATGCCCTGGCGGTCACGGATCAGGCTGACCACCAGCAGGGAAACAATGCAGAAGGCCAGCAGGTACAGCGCCACGGCGTTCGTTCCGCCGGTGGCCTGCACCAGGGCGGTGGCAATGGTCGGCGCGAATGCGCCGCCGATGATCGCGCCGATCGCGTAGGAGATCGACACCCCGGAGAAGCGCACCGAGGCCGGGAACATCTCCGAGTACAGGGCCGCCTGCGGCCCATAGGTCAACCCCAGGCCGATGGAGAAAACCCCGAAGGCCAGGTACAGCATCACCAGCGAACCGGAGTTGACCATCGCGAAGACCGGGAAGAGGGAGAGCGCCAGCACGATGAAACCGATCTGGTAGGTGCGCACCCGCCCGATCCTGTCGGCCATGATCCCGGAAATCAGGGTCATCACCAGCCAGATCGCGGCACCAAAGGCCACGGCCAGCAGCACGTCGGTGCGCTCCAGGCCGATGGGGCCTTCGGGGTCGGTGGTGTAGTTCTGGAAGAATCCGCCGGTGGTCATGTACCCGGCGGCATTGTTGCCGGCGAAGACGAGGGCGGCAATCAGCACCAGCGGCCAGTGCTTGCGGAACAGCTCCACGACCGGGACCTTGGTCTGGGCCTTCTTCTCGGCGATCTCCTCGAACACCGGGGACTCATCGACCGCGCGGCGTACGAAGTACCCGATGATGATCAGCACGAAGCTGACCAGGAACGGCACGCGCCAGCCCCAGTTCAGGAATGCGTCGCCGGGGGAGATGACCCCGGTCATCAGCGCCATCATGCCCGAGGCGAGCAGCATGCCCAGCGGCACACCCACCTGTGGGTAGGCTCCGGCCCGGCCGCGGCGGTCCTTCGGTGCGTGCTCGACGGCCATCAGGACCGCGCCGCCCCATTCCCCGCCGGCGGAAACGCCCTGCAGGATGCGCAGCAAGAGCAGCAGCACCGGGGCCAGCAGCCCGGCGGTGTCGTAGGTTGGCAGCACGCCGATCAGGGTGGTGGCCGCACCCATCAGCGACAGGGTGAGCACCAGCATGGCCCGCCGGCCGATCTTGTCCCCGTAGTGCCCGGCCAGGAAGGCCCCCAGTGGGCGGAACAGGAAGGAGATGCCGACCGAGGCGAAGGAGATCAGCAGTCCGATCTTGCTGCCGGCCGGTTCGAAGAACAGCTGGGGGAAGACCAGCCCGGCGGCGGTGGCGTAGATGAAGAAGTCATACCATTCCACGGTGGTGCCGATGACCGTGGCGAAGGCGACGCGCCGTTGGTTGGACTTTTCAATGCGGGTGTTGGGCGAAGCGGCGATGCTCATGTTGCTCCTCGGTTGACGGTGTGTCGTGCGTGACCACCGCCTGAGTCTTGTGTCACCTCAGTGTTGCACCGCACACACGTAAGGTAAACTTCAAATATCTGCAATAGTTTTGAAGGAAGCCTTAAGACGTGTCTGGATTCTCGCTGCGACATCTGCAAATCATGGCGGAGCTGCCCGAACATGACACCCTGGGGTCCGCTGCCTCCGAGCTTCACATTTCCGAATCCGCGCTGTCCCAGGCGCTGAACACCATCGAACGCCTGGCGGGGGAGCAGCTGTGCCTGCGACGCAAGGCCCACGGGATCACGATGACCGCCTCGGGACGCTACTTCTCCTCCCTGGCCCGCAAGATCGTGGCCGAGGTCGAGGATTTGAACGCGACCTTCCCGCACCGTGAGGGCGTGCTGCGCGGACCGGTGCGCTTTGGCTGTTTTGCCTCGCTCTCCCCACATCTGATTCCGGCCATCATGGAGGGCTTCCCGCCATTGCACCCCCAGGTGCAGGTCTCCGTGCAGGTGGGCACGCATGACGATTTGATCCCGGCGCTGAATTCCGGGGAGCTGGACGTGGCCTTCGTCTACGATCTGATGCTGCCCCCGGATTTGCGCAAGCAGGTGGTCTACGAGACCGAGATGCAGGTGCTGCTGCACCCGCAGCACCCGTTGGCGGCCCTGGAGCGGCCCCTGGAACTGCGGGACCTGGTGGACGAACCGATGATCATGTACGAATCCACTCCCAGCACCGACTATGTCCTGCAGCTGTTCGCCGCGCAGGGTCTGGACCCGCACATCATTGCCTCACTGCCGCAGATGATCCTGGTCAGCGCCATGGTCGGTCGTGGGCTGGGGTACGGGATGCTGATGGAAAGGCCGAACAACGCCCAGCTGTCCCTGGAGGGCAGGGCCCTGGCCTTCCGCCGGCTCAGTCCACCGAACTACCCCAATTCGGTGGTCGCGATCAGTCCCCGACATACCACCCTGTCCCCGCGGGTTCAGGCGCTGGTGGATTACGCCACCGACCTGATGGGCCAGGCGATGGCCGAGCAGCGCGCCCTGGCCGAGCTGCCCGGAGGCCGATCGCGGTAGCCGGTCCGGTGGCCGGAGCCTGTTGTGCGAGCGCCTGCACGAGGCATAATGGCAAGCACCACAGGCACGGCACCAACATTTGGCGGGAGTGATGGACCGATGATCGGCACATGGCAGGCACTGGTAATTGATTGCGATGATCCCGATGAACTGGCCGGGTTCTATGAGCGGCTGCTGGGCATGGTCAGGATCGACAATGACCCGGACTGGGTGAGCATCGGCGATGCGCCGGATCGTCCCGCCATCGCGTTTCAGGCCGTCACCCCGTATGTTCCGCCGCAGTGGCCGGGACATGTGCACCCGCAGCAGGCGCACATCGACGTGCGGGTCAAGGACCTGGACCTGGCCGAAACCGAGGTGCTGGCGCTGGGTGCCACCGCCACCGGAGAGGGCTCCAAGACGTTCCGCGTCTACCTGGACCCGCAGCAGCATCCCTTCTGCCTGGTCAGCTGGTAGCAAGTCCGCGGTTCCCGTGCCTGGACCGGCCCGGGGCGGGCATCTACCCCCATTGGGCGAAGGCCACCCGCGCCGCCTGCAGCCGGGTCTGCACCCCCAGCTTGTCCATGACCCGCGAGGCATGGGTTTTCACCGTCGATTCGCCAATGCCCAGTTGCGCGGCGATCTGCGGGTTGCTCAGGCCCTGGCCGAGCCCCCGCAGCACCTGGATTTCACGCTCGGTCAGGCTTTCGGGCAGCGGCTCGCGCGGCGGAGCGGCCGGTGCCGGCTGCACGGCCCGTCTGATGACCCGGGCGGTGAGCTCCGGGCTGAGCACGGCCCGGCCGGCGGCGACCGCGAGCACCGCGTCGATGATCTGCTCCGGTTCGGCGCTCTTGAGCAGGAAGCCGTGGGCACCGGCCTGCAGCGCCCCAAACAGGTACTCATCGTCGTCGAAGGTGGTCAGCACCAGCACCTTCGCCGTGCCGTGCTCGCGCAGGGCAGCGGTGGCCGCGATCCCGTCCATGACCGGCATGCGCAGGTCCATCAGCACCACCTCCGGGCCCAGCGCCCGCGCCATCGCCAACGCCTGGCGGCCGTCGGCGGCTTCGCCGACCACCTCGATCCGCGAACTGGCCTCCAGCACCATCCGGATGCCCAGGCGCACCGCTGAATGATCGTCAACGATCAGGACCTTCATGAAACCTCCTGGTTGTCGGTGCCGCCGCCCGGGCCGGGCTGCAGCGGCAGGGTGACGTGCACCGTGAACTGTCCCTGGTCGATCTGCCAGTGGCTCTGACCGCCCAGCGCCTGGGCGCGCGCGGCGATGTTCCGCAGCCCGGATCCCGCGCCCGGTCCACTGCCGCCGTGCGGGACGAGCGGGGGAGTGAAGGCGGCGTCCGCGGCGGGGTCCGGCGTGTTGTCCGGGCCGGGCAGCGGATTGGCGGCGGTGATCCGCAGCTGGCCGCCGTGGGCGCGCACGACGAGGCGCAGCGCGGTGTGCGGGGCGTGGCGGGAGTGGTTGACCAGCAGTTCGCTGATGGTGCGGTAGGCGGCGGTCTGCGCGGCGGCACCCACCTGGGACGGGTCCACCTCACCGGTGTAGTCGATGGTGCGTCCGCCGGCCCGGTGCGCCTCGATCAGGGCGTTGGCGCTGTCCAGGGTGGCGCGCAGGGCCTGGGGTGCCCCGGCGTGCAGCATCCGCACCATCCGGGTCATTTCCTCCAGCCCGGCCAGCGCCTCCCGGCGGATTTCGCCGACCGGTCGGCGGATCGCCTGCCAGACGGGGTCCTGACTGGATGCCGGGACCCGGTTCAGCGCCGCCGCGGAGAGCAACGCCATGGAGGAGAATCGGGCGGAGAGCACATCATGCATTTCCCGGGCCAGGCTCGTGCGTTCGGCCTCCACCGCCGCCGCATGTTCGGTGCGCAGCAGTTGTTCGCGCTGCC
>NZ_JAVGCZ010000095.1:0-10588 GCF_052928425.1 Glutamicibacter sp. BSL13 | reverse complement strand
CGTTGCCGCGCGCGGCCAACCGGGCGTGCCGTGGGCAGCGCTGCTTGGCGGCCGGTCACCGGGCTCCGGACCGGACGGATGGGACATGGTGTTCTCCTCATGAAGGGTGCAAGTGATGCTGATCGGTGCGAGTGACAGTATCGTGACACATTTAGTGGCCCACGGGCATCATCCGTGAACGGTACATGCGTTGATCATCCCAGTTCAGCCCCGGGTGCCTGGTCGCCGCGGCACGGGATGTGGAGCGGCTTCGGCCGGTGCGGGCAGCCTGGTGCGGCAAGGACGCCGGCCCCCGATGTTACGGAGCCGCTCACGCCACCGCTGCTTCGGACCGTGCAGGACGGAAGCACGGGGCCGGTGAGCGCGCGCGAAGTCTTGAACCTGGCGATTCGTCCGCCGTTGCGTTGAATGAACCTATTTCGCCTGATTGAATAACGGTATGTGGACAGCTGTCCCCAACGAGGAAAGTGTCCTCATCCAGACTGTGCAGGGGTGGAACATGGCCAAAGACCAGGAAGTGAACCATGAAGCCGGAAGCGTGGGTGACACGGTACAGAAGGCGGCTGAGGCGCCGCCGGCGGATCACGCCTCAAAGCCCAAGCTTCCCACCGACCTGAAGCTGCGTTCCTGGCGTTACATCTTCAAACGCTCGATCAACGAATTCACGGGCAAGAAGTGCACGGACCTGGCCGCAGCCCTGACCTACTTCACGATGCTGTCGATCTTCCCGGCGCTGCTGGCGATGGTTTCGTTGCTCGGTGTGGTGGGCCAGGCGGAGAAGACCACGCAGAATCTGCTGCAGCTGCTGGGTGAGGTGGCCAGCGACCAGGTGGTGCAAACCCTGAAGCAGCCGATCGAGCAGTTGACGAACGCGCCGTCCGCGGGATTCGCGTTGGTTGCCGGTCTGCTCGGTGCGCTGTGGAGCGCCTCGGGCTACGTGGGTGCCTTCGGTCGAGCGGTGAACAAGATTTATGACGTGCAAGAAGGCCGCCCGTTCTACAAGCTCAAGCCGATCCTGCTGCTGATTACCCTGGTGCTGCTGGTGGCAGCCTCGCTCATGGCAATCCTGCTGGTCGTCTCCGGACCCATCGCCCAGGGTATTGGCCAGGCACTGGGACTGGGGGAAAGCGGCATCCAGGTCTGGAACATCGCCAAGTGGCCGGTCATCGTGATCTTCGCGGTGATGCTCGTGGCCATCCTGTACTACGGCACCCCCAACGTGAAGCAGCCCAAGTTCCGCTGGATCAGCGTCGGCTCGGGCATCGCCCTGTTGGTGCTGGCCCTGGCCACCGTCGGCTTCTTCTTCTACGTATCGAACTTCGGCAACTACAACAAGACCTACGGCGCCATCGGTGGCGTGATCGTGCTGCTGCTGTGGATCTGGATCGCCAACAACGCCCTGCTCTTCGGTGCGGTCTTTGACGCGGAGATGGAACGCGGGCGCGAGCTGCAGGCTGGAATTGAGGCCGAGGAATCCATCCAGCTGCCGCCACGAGACACCTCGGCGGCGCAGAAAAAGGAGGAGAAGGAAGAAAAGGTGATCCGCCAGGGGGAGGAGCTGCGCTACTCCAGCGAGCTGGCCGCTGAGGAACAGCGTGAAGCCGCCGCACGGGAAGCAGAAAATCCCCGCGACACTTAGACCCACTTCTCTGGCACCATGGGTGTCTACGATCCACAAGGACCGCGAGGTCCGGAGAGCTGTTGAGAAACACTGTCCGGTCTCGCGGTCCCTTTTATGGCCCCACGGGCTGCGCAGCCTCTTGCCGATACCCGTTCCGTTCGTCCCGCCAGAAGCCGGAACATCAGGCAATAAATGGCCTGACTATACCCGCCTCGGCTGGGGTTGCAAGCAAGGTTGGTGCACTGATGGGAGAAATCTGAGGGTTCCATCAACGTCGTTGCCCCACCCCGGTCCCGCTGTTTGAATATCGGCAAGTGGACCAAGGGTCCTACGCCGAACGCTTGCGGAGGTGGAACGTGGGCAGCATGCAGGAAAGCCATCGGGCAGGGAGAAGTGCGCAGACGGCCCATAAGGCCGAGCACGCCCCGGCCCCTGACGACAACAGGAAGCCGGACCTGCCGACCGATCTGAAGTCGCGGTCCTGGAAGTATGTGTTCAAGCGCTCGATTGGCGAGTTCACACGCAAGAAGTGCACCGACCAGGCAGCGGCCCTGACCTACTTCACCATGCTGTCGCTGTTCCCGGCACTGCTGGCCATGGTTTCGCTGCTGGGCCTGGTTGGCCAGGCGGAAAAGACCACGCAGAACATGCTGCAGCTGCTGGGTGAGGTGGCCAGTGACCAGGTGGTGCAAACCCTGGAACAGCCGATTCAGCAGCTGACCAACGCGCCGTCGGCGGGATTCGCGTTCGCCGCCGGTTTGCTCGGTGCGCTGTGGAGTGCCTCCGGCTACGTGGGGGCGTTCGGTCGGGCCATCAACCACATCTATGACGTGCAAGAAGGCCGCCCGTTCTACAAGCTCAAGCCGATCCTGCTGCTGATTACCCTGGTGCTCTTGGTCGCCGCAGCAGTGATGGCGGTGCTGCTGGTGGTCTCCGGGCCACTGGTGCAGGGCATTGGACAGGCCCTGGGGCTGGGTGAAACCGGCATCATGGTCTGGAACATCGCCAAGTGGCCGGTCATCGTGATCTTCGCCGTGATCCTGGTGGCGATCCTGTACTACGGCACCCCCAACGTGAAGCAGCCCAAGTTCCACTGGATCAGCATGGGCTCGGCCATCGCGCTGATCGTGCTGGCCATCGCCACCGTCGGCTTCTTCTTCTACGTATCGAACTTCAGCAACTACAACAAGACCTACGGCGCCATCGGTGGCGTGATCGTGCTCTTGCTGTGGATCTGGATCGCGAACAACGCCCTGCTCTTCGGCGCAGTCTTTGACGCCGAGATGGAACGTGGACGCGAACTGCAGGCCGGAATCGAGGCCGAGGAATCCATCCAGCTGCCGCCTCGGGAAACCAAGGCCAGCGACAAGCTGGCGGCGAAGGCTGAAAAGGACATCCGCCAGGGTGAACAGCTGCGCAAGGACAGCGAACTGGCGGCGCAAGACCACACCGGGGATGACTCCCCGGCAGGTGAAACCAAGCGGAGGAGGGAGGACTGACTTCTGCGGGCACCTGAACCCGCTGCATCGATTCGCGCGGCCCCTGCCAGCCAAGCAGGGAGCTGACCGACACCAAGAAGGCGCTCGCCGGAGCCACCGGCAACGAAATACGTGCCCGAGAACAGAACTATCGAGCAATGGAGTAACAGGAGGGCAACAATGAGCAGCAACGATTACACCACTCCGGAACCCAACCGCAACATTCCACCGACCCAGGTGCCAGATCCGCTGGCCGGCGTGAACGACCCGATCGTTCCGCCGGGTGAAGGGGCCCCGCTCAGCGAGCCGGTTCCACCCGCCGAGCCGGTGGACACCGAACTGACCGGCCTGGGCACCGGAACCGGTGTGGGAGCCGGCACCGACGACACCGACCAGTCCAAGGCGCAGGAGGCTGCCTCCGAGGCCAAGGACCTGGCGCAAGAGGGCAAGCAGTCCGCCGCCCATGTCATGGACAGTGCCAAGCAGGAGGCCTCGATGGTCGCCGAGCAGGCCCGCGACAAGGCCAGCAACCTGCTTGATGAGCTGGGTTCGGACGTTCGCGAGCAGGCCTCGGCGCAGCAGCAGAAGATCTCCGCGAACCTGCGAGACATCAGCGAGGAATTCCGCAACATGCTGGACAACTCGCAGGCCTCGGGCACCGCGTCCAGCCTGGTGGATCAGGCCGCCCACCACAGCGGCAAGGTCGCCGACTGGCTGGAGCAGCGTGAGCCGGGGGACCTGGTCGAGGAAATCAAGGGCTTTGCCCGCCGCCGCCCAGGCGCCTTCCTGGGGCTGGCACTGGGTGCCGGCCTACTGGCAGGTCGCCTGACCCGCAACGCCAGCGGTCCGGATAAGGACTCGGACCGGGACTCGCGGCGCGACGCGTTGCCGCGGCACGCCACCCAGGGCTCCCAGGACCAGTACCGGGATGTGTCCACCGATGACGTGCCGCCGGGCATGACCCGCGGCCAGGTGCCGCCCGAGGTGACCTCGCAGCCCACCACCCAGCCGCGGACTGTGGGAATGCCGGAAACCGGAACTCCGGGAGTCCTTCCGGGGGAGCCGGAACCGGGAAGCACCTACCCGCCGACCCCACGGCGGACGGACTTCGAGTAGGAGGCTGCGATGAGCGAGCACACAAATGACTACGGAACGCCGGGGCCCGGCGCGGTCCCAGCCGGTGGCGGGTCACACGCGGCCGAGGAGGAGCAGACCACCCTGGGCGGACTGTTTAGCGACCTGACGCAGAACGTGTCGGTGCTGGTTCGCCAGGAAGTGGAACTGGCCAAGACCGAGCTGAAGGAGTCAGCAGCCTCGGCAGGCAAGGGCGCCGGCATGTACGCCGGTGCGGGCATCGCGGCACACTTCGTGCTGATGTTCCTGTCCCTGGCCGCAGTGTTCGGCCTGGCCACCCTCATCGGCTACGGCTGGTCGGCCCTGATTGTGGCCGGTGTCTGGGCCATCATCGCCGCCATTCTGGCCATGGTTGCCAAGAAGAAAATGGAGCAGGTCAAGGGGCTGCCCAAGACCTCCTCAACCGTGAAGAAGATTCCGTCGGCTTTCAAACCTCAGGAGGAAACGCGATGAGCAGGGATTCCGAAGAACTCAGGCAGGACATTGCCCAGACCCGACAGGAGCTGAGTGATGACGTGGACGCGATCGTGGACCGGGTTAGCCCGTCGCAGATCGCCCACCGGCAGAGCGAGAAGATCAAGGGAACGTTCCACCGAGCGAAGGATGCAGTGATGGGAAGCGGTGAATCAGCCAGCGACCAGGCCCACGATGCCATGGAAAGCGCCAAGGAGGGAATGAACCGGGCCCCACAGCGGGTCGTGGAGCAGACCCGCGGCAACCCGTTGGCCGCCGGGCTGATTGCGTTCGGCGCAGGACTATTGGCCTCCTCGCTTCTGCCCGCCACCGACCGAGAAGGGGAGATGGCGCAGAAGCTCAAGGAGAAGGCCGAACCGCTGACTCATGAGCTGACCGAGAGCGCGAAGCAGGTGGCCGAGGACATGAAGGAACCGGTCAAGAATGCTGCTGAGGAGTTGAAGGACTCCGCGCAATCCTCAGTGGAAAGCGTCAAGGAAGAAGCCAGCGGCGAAGTCGATGACCTGCAATCGCAGGCCAAGGACAAGGCCCAAGGCCTTTCCGATAACGACAACCGGTAACGGTTGGCGCTCGCGCTTCACGGCTGGAAGGGCACGACAGGCACGGTGGCCGAAACCGGGATACGGAATCGGCCACCGTGCCTTGCCCGGCAGCTACTGCTTCAGGCAGAGCACAGAAGCGTTATTGTTTTGCCACTGATGTTCGTCCAGAAACCCGGACGGTGAAAACTGAATAGTGTCGAGGGTGCCGGGAGGATTCCCGGGCATGAGGGGAACACGCCGCACACAACAGTGGCTGCGCCGTTCTTGCGAACAGCACAGCCACTGGTATTACCGGTGCCGCGGCGCGGGTTGATGCTGATTCCGCGGCATTACCGATTCTCGTTACTGCATCCGGGTTCCCAACCGACCGAATGAGCGGAAGCTCTTGTCCGGTGCGTGCATGGGCGGCAGGGCATGTGCCACTGCACTGCAGGAGAGCTGAGTAATCCGGAACATCAGGAAGGAATCAGTCTCCAGTGCCTCGGAGTACAAATCGCTGATGGTGTCGGTTGAACCCCGCGGGTCTACGACTTCCAGCGCGTCGCCGCCCAGGGCGACGTAGGTGAAGCACAAACGGGACTCGTTATCCATGGTCGCAACCAGGACTGGTGGCTGGTGCACGGAGACCAGCGCCATGACTTCGGCGAGTTTCTCGTGCGGCTGAGCCATCACGATGGGCATTCCTTGTGCCCATCCATGCTGTTCGAGGAGTTCTCGTCCCTGACGGGAACCAATGACGTCAGCGACGAGCTCGGCGATCTTGGAGCGAACGAAGCGGCCTGGCATTTTTCTACCTCCATTTTCAAGCAACTTAGCGAGCGAGTGTTCCCCATAGTTCTGCATGGTGGTGTTTTCAATACCTGAATTAACCGGTATTGAAATTGTGTTCTGTCTGGAACTGCAATTCCACACTAACCCGCTTCTGAGGAAACCTCGAGCACCTTCTAGGTGTGTGAAACAATCCGCCATACTAGTTTCCTGTGCCATAAATCTGGTGTTTGACTAGTCCTTTTACGGGTTACTTGACTTTGGGGAAGCCCTTCCAGGCTGCGCTTGGAGTGTGATCTCTGAGATGTTTCTCAGGATCAATAGAGTCATCCTGAAATCTACCTGAAAGTATTTCTGCCGACTCCACAGTCCGTGTGTTATCTGTTAGGGATAATTGCATCTGGCGCGCAAGTTTGTCTGATTCTACTGTCGTATAAATGGAGCATAAATACGAAGTTAATGTATTTGAATGCATGTAATGGCGCGTTCCTGGTGCGAAGTGCAACCGCTCGGTGCGCGTGAGCGGGTTAACGCGGCATCCTCGTGGCGTTGCCCGCCGGGTGGGGTGCAGCCGAGGATCCAGGGTAGCCGACATGCCTTGCGCACGAGCCGAAGCAAAGGGGCAAGAGCAAGACACGACCCGTTCCCGCCCGCGGGATGGGTCGAGGGGCTATTGCTTGGCAGGTGCCAGGAGCTGAGCTGGCTTCCCAGCGTCTTGCTGCTCGGTGGTGACGTTCCAGACGAGGTCACCCAGAACCTGGCGCGTCTGGTCCTCTGCAGCGCCCACGGCTAGCAGCAGCTCGGTGGTGAATTCCTGTTGCAGCGAGCTGGCCAGGGAGGGCAATTTCTCCAGGCCGCCGTCCGGCAAATCGTAGGCCGCGAGGCGAAGGTCGGGACAGTCTGCGGGAACGGTTGCTCGCAGGTCCTGTAGGTGCTCGGCCAGTTGCTGGCGGTGCTGCTCGATGGTCGCGGCCTGCTTGGCACCACTGCGGGCGGCCTGCACCTGCAGTACATAGTCCAGTGCGTAACCGCGATCCAATGCCCGGGCCGCATGCAGGGCGACCAGGTCGGTGTCCGCCGGGAGTGCGGTCTGCTGATCCAACAATTGCCGGTCGGTAAGGCATGCCACCGCCCCGGTCTCGGGCTGCGCCGGAGCGTCACCCGCACCCTCTGTGCTGCCCAGCGGTGCCGGGACTTGCCGTGCGTCATCTTCTTGCACGGCATGCAGCACGCTGCGCGCATCCAGGCTCACCTCGAAGGCAATGCGGGCCAGCAGCGCGCCGCCAGCCTCATCCTCGGCTTCATTCACCGGCACGCTCTGACCTGCCTGCAGCACTTCATTGGCCAGGCTCGTAGCCGCCTCGGGGGAATAACTGGTCGCCAGCTCGGTCGGCTGCTCGTCCTCGTAGTGCAGTTCGCCAAGCAGTGCACTGGCCTGAGACAGTGAGTCATGCAGGGCCTGCAGCGTTGGCGCCGTTTCCTGCTTTGCCTCCTTGGCCAGGGCGGCCAGGGTTTCGCTCCGCTGGCCCAGTTGCTTCAGCTGTGCGCCGTACTCCCATTCGCGCAGCTGTTCATTGCTCGATCCGCGAATTTCCTCGGGCAGCCCCCGGTCTTCCAGTGCCCCGCGGAACACGGTGACGCCCAGGGCCCACATTAGGGCCAGGATCAAAACCACGGCCAGCAGGGGTGCCAGCCAGCTGGGGGCTTTGCGGGAAGATGAGGAAGCAGCGTCTTTCATATCCCCTTGATCATCCCATGATCTCCTCCGGAGCCGGTTCCCTGGTGCCGGTCCGGCGGAATTCCGCGTGAGTTCCTTCACCTGCAGGGCTAAACTCGTATCCAGCCATGCCGCCTTCGCGCTACGCTTGGATGTACAACATCGAATAACGTGGGAGGATATCCATGACCGGCAAGCCGGCCGATACCGAACAGGAAGCAAAGCGGTTGAAGACTGTGCTGCAAAAGGAAGTTGAATCCCACGGGCTGGTTCTCGAAGACATCACCCTTCGGCCAGCGGGCAAGCAGCAGCTGATGCAGATTACCGTAGACCTTCCCGAGGGCACCGACTCGGTCAACCTCGATCAGCTGGGCGAAGTCACCGACACCATCTCCAAGGCACTGGACGCCGATTCCGTGTACGCCAATGCCGCTCCCTATGAGCTTGAGGTCAGCTCCCCGGGTTTGTCCCGTCCGTTGACCGTTCCCCGCCATTGGGGGCGCGCCGTGGGGCGAATGGTCAACATCACCCTGACTGACGGCAGCAAGCTGCACGGCCGGATCTGTGAGGTGGGCGAGGATGAGGTCCAGCTTGCCGTGCACCACGCCCCGGCCAAGAAGGGCATGAAGGAGAAGGTGGATGACCCGCGTCCCTTCGCCCTGGCTGAGATTCGCAAAGCCGTCGTTGATGTGGAATTCAACCGCACCGACGAGCACCTGGACATCATCGACGTAGAAGACCCGGAGGCCTGAGCATGGACATCGATATGGATGCACTGCGCACCTTGGAAAAGACCCGAGACATCCCCATGGATGTCTTGATCACCACCATCGAGTCGGCCCTGCTGCTGGCCTACAACAAGACCGAGGGCGCCATGCCCAACGCCCGCGCCGTCATCGAGCGCGGCAACGGGCACGTGGCGATCATGGTTGAGGACTATGACGAGCACGGTGTGCTGCTGGGCGAGTTCGATGACACCCCACTGGGCTTCGGCCGCATCGCCGCCTCCACCGCCCGCCAGGTGATCATGCAGCGTCTGCGTGAGGCGGAGGATGACCAGGTGGTCGGCGAATACCGCTCGCGCGTGGGCGGACTGATCTCCGGCACCATCCAGCAGGGCACCAGCGCCCACATGGTGCAGGTCAACGTCGGAGACGTCGAGGCGGTGCTGCCCCCGCCGGAGCAGGTTCCCGGTGAACGCTACAAGCACGGCGAGCGGCTGCGCGCCTTCGTGGTGTCCGTGGAGCGCGGCACCAAGGGGCCGGCCATCACCCTGTCCCGCTCGCACCCGTCCCTGGTGCGCCAGCTCTTTGAAATGGAAGTCCCGGAAATCGCCGACGGCGTCGTGGTCATCGAGGCGCTGGCCCGCGAGGCCGGGCACCGCACCAAGATTGCGGTGCGCGCCACCGAGGCCGGCGTGAACGCCAAGGGCGCCTGCATCGGTGAAATGGGCACCCGCGTGCGTGCGGTGATGAACGAGCTGAACGACGAGAAGATCGACATCGTGGACTACAACGAGGACCCGGCCAAGTTCATTGCCGCGGCCCTGTCGCCCTCGAAGGTCAACTCCGTGGAAATCCTGGACGAGGCCGAACGCCGCGCCCGCGTCATCGTGCCGGACGGGCAGCTGTCCCTGGCGATCGGCAAGGAAGGGCAGAACGCCCGCCTGGCCGCCAAGCTCACCGGCTGGCGCATTGACATCCTGGCCGCCTCCGGCGGGAAGGAACCGCGCTACTAGCTGCGACGGGAAGTCCCGGTCGGGTACGTGATAGTTACCTCACACGCGCACCGGGGCATAAACGCGCTAGACTATTAGTTGGCTCATTTAAAGAAAAAGTGGAAGTGGGAAGTCCCAAGGGCATGAAGCTGCATCAGCAACGCACCTGTCTGGGATGCCGCACCACCACGAACATGGATGAGCTCATCCGTTGGGTACTGCACCCTGGCGCCCCGCAACCGCGGGCGCGGCTGGCCGTGCTGAGCCCGGCGCCCGGACGTGGCGCCTGGACGCACCCGACACCAAAGTGTGTGCAGCAAGCCGTACACCGCAAGGGATTTACCCGTGCCTTTCGCGCACAGGTGGATACCGGGTCGGTGCTGGAGGATTTTGCTGCATACGAAGCTCGACTGGCACCCCGCCAGCGAACTGGCAGAGATAAGGAAAGCGGGTCAGAAATCTGATGGCTACCCGATGAGTCCGCAACGATGAGCGCCAAACGATGACAAATCAGTTTCGCGTATTCCACCGTGCGGCGGAAGACCAAGACGAACTAATCCACTGATCTGCCGAAACCCATTTCCCCTGTGGCGTGGAGTGACGGCCGATCACACTGATACAGGAGAGATGTGGCTAAACTCCGCGTTCACGAGCTCGCCAAAGAGCTCGGAATCACCTCTAAAGACGCATTGAATAAATTACAGGAAATGGGCGAATTCGTTCGTTCCGCTTCCTCCACCGTCGAGCCCCCGGTCGTGCGCAAGCTGCGCGCCGCCTTTGGCGGTTCGGCCCCCGCTGCCAACAAGCCCGCCGCTGCCCGTCCGGCAGCCCCGAAGGCCCCGGCAGCACCGAAGTCCAACGCACCCAAGCCTGGCGGCAACGCCCCCAAGCCCGGTGCCGCACCGAAGCCGGCCCAGAAGCCGGCCCCGGCGGCCGGCAGCGAACCGGCCAAGCCGGCTGCTGCTGCACCGACCCCCGGTGGCCCGAAGCCAGGACCCAAGCCGGCCCCGAAGCCGGCCGGTCCGCGCCCGGGCAACAACCCGTTCGCTTCCCAGCAGGGCATGCGCTCGACCGACGCCCCGGCACCGCGCCCAGGTGGCGGTCGTGGCCCGCGTCCGGGTGGTCCGCGCCCGGGCA
>NZ_JAVGCZ010000094.1:0-10819 GCF_052928425.1 Glutamicibacter sp. BSL13 | reverse complement strand
CATCGCCACCCTGGCGGCCGCCTCACCGGCCGGCTTGTTCGAGGCCGCCGCGGGCCTGGCCCTGCTGGCCACCCTGGGCAATGCGCTGATGGGCGCAATGCAGGAACCGGCGTGGCGGTTGAGCGCGCTGGTGACGGTGCTGATCGCCGCAGGCAATGTGACCCTGTTCGGCATTGGCGGGGCCTTCTGGGCGCTGCTGGCCGGGCTGGTGACCCACCTGGTCGTGGAGCGCCCGGCACTGGCGCGCCGGGACAACAGGGGGCAGCACGGCACCGGCAACCCCGATGCCGCTGGGCAGCCGGAACACCGAACCCAGGAACCCGCTACGGAAGCGGAAGCGGCGCAGGACAGCGCACCGCCTGCGGGCGGGTAGCGCAAAGGCCCGCCAACGGTCGCGTCGTTCACGCGATGCGGGCGGGCCTGCTGCGGTGTGCAAAGCCGGCTGCCGCAACACAGGGACCCGGCGTGCGGGGCTATTCGGCGTTCTCGCCGATCTGGCCTTCGCGGGCCAGAGCAGTGAGGCGGGAGACCGCGCGGAAGTACTTCTTCTGGTAGCCGCCGGACATCATCTCCGAGGTGAACAGCTCGCTGAACGGCTTGCCGGAGGCGATGATCGGCACGTCCTTGTCGTAGAGCCGGTCGGCCAGCACCACGAAGCGCAGCGCAATGGACTGGTCGGTGATCGTGTCCACGTTGTGCAGCACCAGCACGTCGGCCTCGGCCAGCAGCTGGCGGTAGCGGCTGGGGTGCACCTTGGACAGGTGCGCGACCAGCTCATCGAAGTTGTCCACCGCCAGCGTCGCGTGCGGGAAGCGCTGCTCGGCGTAGGCCTCGATGTCAGCGTCCTGCAGCGGGTCGGGAGCTTCGGGCAGGCCGCGGTGGCGGAAGTCCTCCCCGTCCACCCGGTGCACGTCGAACTGGTCGGACAGCGCCTTGATTTCGCGCTGGAAGTCCACGGCGGCGAAGCGCCCCTCCCCCAGCGCCCCGGGCAGCGTGTTGGAGGTGGCGGCCAGCTTGACCCCGGCGTCGGAGAGCTCGCGCATCAGCCGGCTCATCAGGACGGTGTCCCCCGGGTCATCGAGCTCGAACTCGTCGATGCACACCAGCTTGTACTGGCTGAGCACGTCCACGGTCTGGCGGAAGGAGAGCGCCCCGACCAGGTTCGTGTACTCCACGAACGTGCCGAACGCCTTCGGCCCCGGGGCGGCATGCCACAGCGAGGCCAACAGGTGGGTCTTGCCCACGCCGAACCCGCCATCGAGGTAGATCCCGTTCTTGGTGGTCTTGGCCTTGCCGAACAGCTTGGCGAACACCGAGCCCTTCGGTTTCTTGCCGATGGAGTCCGCGAACGCCTTGAGCTTGGTCACCGCCTCGGCCTGGGAGGGCTGGGAGGGATCCGGATGGTACGTGTCGAAGGACACCTCGCCGAAGCGGTAGGAGGGGTGGAACCCGGCCAGCAGCTCCTCGACGGAGACGTTCGGTGTCGTTTCCGTCAGGTGGGTAATCGTGGCCATGCGCTCCATAAAGTCCTTCAATCCCGCGCTCGTGTGCCCAAGCGTGCTCAAGTGTGCCCTGCTCGACCGGCGGGCTGGTCCATCGGCCAGTTTACCCCGAACCGTGGTGGGGATTGTGGCCGGATGTGACGTATGACGGCGCGAAATATTACGGCGGGGACTAACCTAGATAGGGAGTCGAGGCTGCTGCCCGCATCCGGGCGTCAGCGCTCCAACCAGCGAACCAAGCAGTTAGGAAAGTGAACGCCGCATGTCGCTCCCCATCGACACGAACCCAGCGTACGCCCAGTACGCCCACCCCGAACGGCTGGTCTCCACCCAGTGGGTCGCCGACCACCTGGGCAGCGACGGGCTGGTGGTGCTGGAATCGGACGAAGACATCCTGCTGTACAACACCGGGCACATTCCCGGGGCCCTGAAGATCGACTGGCACACCGAGCTGAACGACGAGGTCACCCGCGACTACGTGGATGGCGAGGGTTTCGCCGCGCTGATGAGCGCCAAGGGCATCACCCGCCAGAGCACCGTGGTGCTCTACGGGGACAAGTCCAACTGGTGGGCCGCCTACGCGCTGTGGGTCTTCACCCTGTTCGGCCACGAGGACGTGCGCCTGATGGACGGCGGACGGGACAAGTGGATCGCCGAGGGCCGGGAGCTGAGCACCCAGACCCCCACCGTGCAGCCCACCGAATACCCGGTGGTGGAGCGCGAGGACAGCGCCATCCGCGCCTACCTGCCCGAGGTGCTCGAGCACCTGGGCAAGCCGCTGATCGACGTGCGCTCCCCGGAGGAGTACACCGGCGAGCGCACCCACATGCCCGCCTACCCGGAGGAGGGCGCGATGCGCGGCGGGCACATCCCCACCGCGGCCTCCGTGCCGTGGGGCCGGGCCGCCGCCGAGGACGGGACCTTCCGCCCGCGCGCCGAGCTGGAGGCCATCTACCTGGGCGAGGCCGGTCTACAGCCCGGGGACGATGTGATCGCCTACTGCCGCATCGGGGAACGCTCCAGCCACACCTGGTTCGTGCTGCAGCACCTGCTGGGCTTTGAGCGGGTGCGCAACTACGACGGTTCCTGGACCGAGTGGGGCAACGCGGTGCGCGTGCCGATCGTGCGCGGCGCCGAGGCCGGGCAGCTGCCGGCAGGATTCGGGGGCCACGCATGAGCACCATGCCCGACGCGCTGAACGAAATCGTCGAGGAGTTCACCGAGGTGCCCGAGCCCGAACGCCTGGAGCTGCTGCTGGAGTTCTCCCGCGAGCTGCCGGCCCTGCCCGAGCGCCTGGCCGACCACCCGGAACTGTTCGAACAGGTCGTGGAGTGCCAGTCCCCGCTGTTCCTGGTCGTCGAGGTGGCCCAGGATGCCCAGCACACCACCCGGCTCTTCTTCTCCGCCCCGCCCGAGGCGCCGACCACCCGCGGCTTCGCCTCGGTGCTGGCCGCCGGGCTGGACGGGTCCACGGCCGCGGACATCCTGGCCGTGCCCGAGGACATGCCCCAGCAGCTGGGGCTCTCCCGGGCCCTGTCCCCGTTGCGGATGCGCGGGATGAGCGCCATGCTGGCGCGCATCAAGCGTCAGATCACCGAGCAGCTGGGGGCCTAGCACCGCGGCGATGGGAAAGAAGCCGAAACTCATCACCACCCCGGCGACGCTGGCCCTGGGCCAGGCCGGGGTGGCGTTCACCGAGCACCCCTATGAGCATGATGCGCGGGCCACGGACTACGGCGCCGAATCCAGCCGCGCCCTGGGGGCCGACCCGCGCCGGGTGTTCAAGACCCTGATGGCCACCGGCGGCAGCGGGGCCTCCACCGACTTCGTGGTGGCCTTGGTGCCGGTCAGCGCCCACCTGGATTTGAAGGCGCTGGGCAGCGCGGTGGGCCTGAAGAAGCTGGCGATGGCCGACCCGGCCGCGGCCCAACGCCGCAGCGGCTACGTGCTGGGCGGGATCTCCCCGCTGGGCCAGCGCCAGCACAGCCCCACCTTCATCGATGCCTCGGCCGAAGAGTGGCAGACCGTTTTTGTCTCCGGCGGACGCCGGGGGCTGAGCCTGGAAATCGCGCCCCGCGATTTGGCGGCCGTCACCGGCGCCCGGTTCGCGCCGATCGCCGCCGCATAGCCGCCGCATCGCCGACGCCCGCCGGCAGCCTCCCCGCGGGCAGGCTACCGGTGGGCGGTCACCGAGGGCGCCGTCTGCAGCCGCGCTGCCATGAACGCCTCGATCGCGGCGGCGAAACCCTGGGGGTCGACATTCGGCTCCCGGGTGTGCGCCGCCCCGGTGAAGGTGCGCAGCTGCACCAGATCAGGGCGCAGGCGCGCCAGCTGCTCGCTGGGGCCGCTGGGCACGAAGTCGTCGTCCCGGCTGTGCATGATCAGCACCGGGTGGCGCAGCTCCGCGGCGCGTTCCACCCAGTTCAGCCGCTTGAGGTTCACCGGCGCGGCGAGCCCGGTGATCCAGCGCCCGGCCCGGTTGCTCAGCAGCCACTGGGCGAAGAGCCCCACGGTCTGCGGGATGCGGTTCATCCGCGCCTGGTGGGAGAGCACGTCCACCCAGTTGATCACCGGGCCGACCAGCATCAGCGAGTCGATCTGCTCCGCCAGGTAGGAGCGGTCCGCGGTCTGCAGGCTGATCGCCCCGCCCATGGACCAGCCCAGCAGCACGATGCGCTTAGCCTGGTGTTCGATGGCGTAGCGGATCGCGCTTTCCACGTCATGCCATTCGGTGTCCCCCAGCCCGTAGCGTCCGTCGCTGGCATCGGGTGCCACCCCGTCGTTGCGGTAGCTCATCAGCAGCGCGGTGACCCCCAGCCCGCGCAGCGTGGGCAGCGCGCGGATGGATTCGGTCGGACGGGCCCCGCGCCCGTGCACGCAGATCACCCACGTGTCCGGGTGCTCGGTGCCGGGCATCAGCCAGGCCGGGCCGGGCCCGACCTCCAGCTCGAGCTGCACCTGGCGCACGTCGATGCCCACGTCGTTGGGGTGCTCGTAGACGCTGCCCGAGAGGTTGGCCCGCCGCGCCCCGGCCAGCTGGCCGTAGTAGGTGTGCAAGACCTTGCGGGCCACCAGCTTCGGCTTGCCCGGCACCGGTTCGGGCCCGGAGAGGCGCACGCAGCACGCCCCGGCGTGGGTGAACATGCTGTGCTCCCCGGCCGCGGCGGTTTCCGCGTCGCGCACCAGATGCACCCACATCTGCCCGTGCTCGTCGGTGTGGATCGAGCGGATGACGTCCCGTCCGATGCGGCTGTCCTCCGGGGTGACCACGCGGCGGGCGAAGTAGGCGGCCAGCGCGGAGACGCTGGCGGCGACCAGGGACCCGGCGGTGACGCCGATCAGGGTGCCCAGCAGCGTGGCGGGGACCGTCTTGCGCGGTTCAAGGGACTTCACGATCTGGGCCATGGGTTCATCCTCTCAAATGCCCGGCGCAGATTCATCCGGGTTTCCTGCCGTCCGGGCCGGGGTTGGGAGGCGCAGTTGGCCGGTTCGGGGAATCTTCTGCCGCTGCGGCGCGTTAAAGGGGTATGACTTCCAACGATCCTGCTGCCCGTAATTCCGCGACCCCCAACACCGCATCCCCGAACCCCACATCCCCGAACGCCGCCGGCGGCGCGGCGGGGGAAAAGACCGAACTGGACTGGCGCCAGGTGCTCAGCCCGCAGGAGTACCACGTGCTGCGCGAGGCCGGCACCGAACGTCCGTTCACCGGCGAATACTGGGACACCACCACCGAGGGGGTGTACTCCTGTCGGGCCTGCGGGGTCGAGCTGTTCGCCAGCACCACCAAGTTCGATGCCGGCTGCGGCTGGCCCTCGTTCTTCACCCCGCTGGCCGAGGACCGGGTGCGCTACCTCACCGACGAGACCCTGGGCATGAAGCGGGTGGAGGTACGCTGCGCGGCCTGCGACTCGCACCTGGGCCACGTTTTCGAGGGCGAGGGCTTCAACACGCCCACCGACCTGCGCTATTGCATCAACTCGCTGTCGTTGACGCTGCGCGAGGCCAACGCCTGAGCCGGCCGGCGGACCCGGTTGCCCCGACCGCAGGCGGCCAGGGCAACCGGTGTCGATGCCAGATGAGGTGAACGCCACACCAAGCATTAGACCTGCTTTGGCTCAGGCCGTGCGGCATTACGAAAACCTGATTCTGGGCGTAGCGTGAGGGTTAGCAACCACTGATCCCGATCGACACGATGAGGTGAACGTACATGACCCAGAGCCCAGTACATCCACAGGTAAACGCCGACGAACTGGTGAACTCCGATGCCTGGCAGAACCTGAAGGCCGCCGCCACCGAGTTCCAGTCGCTGCAGGTGAAGGACGGCTCGCTGGCCGACGCCAAGGACCTGGGCCGGGCCCGCGAACTGCTGCAGACCGTGATCGCCTCGGTGCAGTCCCTGGCTCCCAGCTTCCCGCACGACGCCTCCTACCTGCAGAAGCTGGTGGCGGACCTGCGCCGCTGGTCCGAAGAGGGCGTGGGCGTTCCGGACTTCCTGGATTCGCTGCTGCAGTTCCAGCCCCAGGGCCAGCGCCAGGACGGGCTGCTGCACCTGGTCGTCTTCCCCATGTACACCCAGAACGGCTCGACCAACCGCCACCTGGAGGCCGTGCTGGTCCAGGTGATGTGGCCGGACTTCATCGCCGAGCTGGAGGCGTCGAACTACTCCAACGCGCTGTTCGTGCCGCTGCGCTTCCTGGACTTCACCCCGGGCTACGACACCAACTCCGCGGTGCTCTTCCCCGAGTCGGTGGCCATCCGCGAGACCCCGTCCTTCACCTGGGGCGCGATCTTCCAGGACCGCGAGGCCGTGCGCTTCCGCAAGGTGCTGAAGGAGGCGGCCGCGGTGACCAACCTTGAGCTGCCGGCGGACGCCGCAGAACTGCTGGAGGACCAGCAGCTGGCCGAGGACACGTTCATCATGTGGGACCTGATCCACGACCGCACCCACATGCGCGGGGACCTGCCCTTCGACCCGTTCATGATCAAGCAGCGCATGCCCTACTTCCTGTACTCGCTGGAGGAGCTGCGCTGCGATTTGACCGCGTTCCGCGAGTGCGTGAAGATCGCCAACGACGCCAAGGCCGATGAGCGCACCGCCAAGACCGCCAAGCTGGTGCAGTACGCGGTGATCTTCGACCGGATCTTCCGCTTTGCCATCACCGGCAGCCGGGTGCGCAACTACGACGGGCTGGGCGGGCAGCTGCTGTTCGCCTGGATGCACCAGAACCACGTGCTGCACTGGACCGACACCAAGCTGTCCATCGACTGGGACGAGGTCCCGGCCGTGGTCTCCGCCCTGGGAGACGCCATCGACGAGCTGTACTGGAAGTCCATCGACCGCCCGAAGCTGGCGCACTGGCTGGCCGCCTACGAGCTGGTCTCCACCACCGTCACCCCGCATCCGGCCTCCACCTGGGCCAAGGGCCCGGACGCGCTGCCGCTGACCGCGCCGCTGCGGGAGATCACCGACCAGGTGATGGACGACGAGTTCCCGCTGTCGATGTTCTACGAGGCGCTGAGCAAGAAGATGAAGCAGACCATCGAGTCCACCCGTGGCATGTATGGCGCCAGCCTCATCTAGGCTCGGGGTATGGATAACACAACTATCGCCGATCGCACGATCCTGATCGCCGGGGCCACCTCCGCCAGCGGGGTGGCCACCGCCCGCGCCCTGTCCGATGCCGGGGCGCGGGTGCTGGTGGTCGGCTCCAACCAGCAGCGCCTGGAGGAACGCCTTGATTTCGCCACGGCCCGCTACCAGGCCGACTTGGGGGACGAAACCGAAGTCCAGTCCCTGGCCAAGCAGGTGCACGACGAGCATGGGCGGATCGACGCGCTGATCCACCTGGTCGGCGGCTGGCGCGGCGGCAAGGGCATCGTCGGGCAGTCCAGCCAGGACTACGACTTCCTGCACCGCTCGGTGATGACCACGCTGCGCAACACCACCCGCGCCTTCTACCAGGACCTGGTGGACTCCCCCGCCGGACGCCTGGCGATCATCAGCTCGCAGGCGGTGGCCACCCCCACCCCCTCGAATGCGAACTACGGGTCGGTGAAGGCGGCCGCCGAGTTCTGGGTCCAGGCCATCGCGCGCGCCTTTGCCAAGCAGGCCCCGCAGGCTGCGGCCGTGATCTGGGTGGTCAAGGCGCTGACCGAGCAGCGCCCGGAGGCCCCGGGCTCGAAGCTGGCCGGGTTCACCCATGTGGATGCGGTCGCCCAGGCGGCCCTGGGGCTGCTGGGCACCAGCGCCGGGCAGCTGAACGGCCGGCGGCTGGACCTGCCGGCGATCGACTAGCACTGCCCGCGCCCACACAACCATCCACCGTGCTGTAGCGTGTCCTTGGAACGAGAATTGGGACACGCTACAGCCGTCTTTTTGAGAGAACCGACTCAAACGCAAAGGATTGCACCGCTAATGAGCATCAGCCACGACACCACCCTGCGCGGATTCGCCTCCGACAACTACTCCGGAGTGCATCCCGAAATCCTTGAGGCGATCGCCCGCGCCAACGGCGGGCACCAGGGTGCCTACGGCGATGACCACTACACCGCCAAGCTCGATGAACTGGCCCGCGAAACCTTCGGCTCCCAGGCCGCGATCTTCCCGGTGTTCAACGGCACCGGGGCGAACGTGACCGCCCTGCAGTCGCTGCTGCCGCGCTGGGGTGCGGTGATCTGCGCCAGCACCGCGCACATCAACGTCGACGAGAACGGCGCCCCCGAACGCATCGGCGGCATGAAGCTGCTGCCGGTGGAGGCCGAGGACGGCAAGCTGACCCCGGAGCTGATCGACCGCGAGGCCTGGGGCTGGGGCGATGAGCACCGCGCCCAGCCGCTGGCCGTGTCGATCACCCAGGCCACCGAGCTGGGCACCGTCTACACCCCGCAGGAGATCGAGGCGATCACCTCCCACGCCCACTCCAAGGGCATGCGGGTGCACCTGGACGGCTCGCGGCTGGGCAACGCCGCGGCCAGCCTGGGGGTGCCGCTGCGCGCGCTGACCACCGACGTGGGGGTGGACATCGTGTCCCTGGGCGGCACCAAGAACGGGATGCTGCTGGGCGAGGGCGTGCTGACCCTGCACACCGAACTGGCCGCCGACATGAAGTACCTGCGCAAGATGAACATGCAGCTGGGCAGCAAGATGCGCTTCATTTCCGCCCAGCTGCTGGAGCTGTACGGCACCGATTTGTGGCACCGTTCGGCCTCCCACTCCAACGCCATGGCCGCGCTGCTGGGCCAGGCCGTGCAGGGCTCGCAGGGCGCCGAACTGGTCTACCCGGTGCAGGCCAACGGCGTCTTCGCCCAGCTGCCCAACGCCGTGGCCGACAAGCTGCGCGAGACGTTCCGCTTCTACGACTGGGACCGCGCCGCCGGGCACGTGCGCTGGATGTGCTCCTTTGACACCACCGAGGATGACGTGCGGGAGTTCATCGCGGCGCTGAACAGCGAACTGGCGGCCCACCACGCCAAATAGGTCTTCCCGGCGTGCCGTAACCCAACCCCGGTTACGGTGCGCCTTAGACTCGGAAATGTGAACCGCGAGCAACAGCAAAAGCCCGTTCCCCAGGCCTTCCGCCGGGCCCTGGAGGAACTCTCGCGCGCCAAAGTCCGCCAGGAGCTGCGCATCGCCGAAATCCCGGCGCCGCTGCGCCTGGCGCCCTACGCCCTGGCCCTGAGCGGCGAGGTGGAACAGCATTCACGCTCACTGCACGGCCAATACGGCCAGGAATTCGCCAAGACGCCGCTGCTGGAAGAACACCATTCCCTGGCCACCGGCCGCTTCGTGCTGCTCTACGACCCGGCCAGCCAGGACCTGTGGAACGGCACCTTCCGGGTGGTCACCTACATCCGGGCCCGCATGGAAGAGGACATGGGCCAGGACACGATGCTCTCCTCCGTGGCCTGGAGCTGGTTTGAGGACGCGCTGCGCGGCCGGCAGGCCGGCTACCACTCGGCCGGCGGCACCGCCACCCGGGTGATTTCCGAATCCTTCGGGCAAATGGCCACCGACGAGACCAGCGTGGACATCGAACTGCGGGTCTCCTGGTCCCCCGCCACCGAGGACCTAGGGGCGCACCTGAGCGCCTGGGCGGACATGGTCTGCACTTTTGCCGGGCTTCCCCCGCTGCCCGAGGGCGTCGAGCAGCTGCCGCTGCGCCGCCTGAGCTAGCCTGCCGCGGCGCGGCACACACCGGGGCGCGCCGTGCCCGCTTGGTCACCTTTGCCCCGCCACCACCGGGCCCGGTCGTAGAATGGGGCTATCATGAGCAGTCCTGAACCCACCTCCAGCGCACACCCCACCCCCGTCTCCGCCGCCAACGGCGCGCCCGCCGACCCCGTGAAGGGGCCGCAGCCAGCCGAACCGGTGCTGGTGCCGCTCAGCGCCCCGAGCGAGGGCATCCCGGAAGTCATCAACACCGCCCCGGGCCTGAACCGGGCGATTCGCGCACTGCGCGGCGGGCAGGGGGCGCTGGCCGTGGACACCGAGCGGGCCAGCGGGTTCCGCTACGGACAGCGCGCCTTCCTGATCCAGCTGCGCCGCGAGGGGGCCGGGACCTGGCTGATCGACCCGGAGGAGCTGGACACGCTGCAGCCGCTGGCGGACTTTGTGAACAGCGAGGCCTGGGTGCTGCACGCCGCCACCCAGGATCTGCCCTGCCTGCACGCCGAGGGGCTTTACCCCGATGAACTCTTTGACACCGAACTGGCCGGGCGGCTGGCCGGATTCCCGCGCGTGGCGCTGGGCACCATGGTCGCGCAGCTACTGAACCTGAAGCTGGCCAAGGAGCATTCGGCCGTGGACTGGTCCACCCGCCCGCTGCCCGAATCCTGGCTGAACTATGCGGCGCTGGACGTGGAGGTGCTGCTGGATCTGCGCGAGCGCATGGAGGCGGTGCTGGCCGAGCAGCACAAGCTGGAGTTCGCGCGCCAGGAGTTCGAATACGTGCGCACCATGCCCGAGGCCGAACCGCCGGCCGAACCGTGGCGCCGGCTTTCGGGGATCCACAAGCTGAAGAACCGCCGGGCGCTGGCGATCGCCCGCGAGCTGTGGCTGGCCCGTGATGCCCTGGCCCGCAGCCGCGACGTCGCCCCCGGGCGGCTGTTGTCGGACTCGGCGATCATGGTGGCGGTGCAGCACCGTCCCAGCTCGGTGCCGCAGCTGCTGCAGATCCCCGGCTTCCATGGGCGCAGCGCCAAGCGCGACGCCCCGCGCTGGCTGGATGCGATATCCCGCGGCAAGCGCACCCAAGACGTGCCGGATCTGCGCCAGGGCGGCAATGGGCTGCCCAACCCGCGGGCCTGGACCGAGA
>NZ_JAVGCZ010000093.1:0-10853 GCF_052928425.1 Glutamicibacter sp. BSL13 | reverse complement strand
CACCGACGCGGTGCTGGCCGGAAACTTCGAGGGCGGCTCGCTGTGGCACTACGCCTACATCGGCGTGGAGGGTCTGCTGACCGTGACCTTGATCGTGGCACTGTTCATGGCAGTACGGCGCTGGGTGCGGCTAAGCGCCTGAGCCACCTTGCGCGGTATTCCGCCGCGGCGGACCTCCAGACAACGCAAAATGCCCCGTTGCGGGGCATTTTTTGATTCCACCCGCCGGCCATGCCGACGCCCGAGCGGAGGTGCCGGCGCCGACATGGGGGTGGGGTCGTGGTGTTGCTAGGCGTTGGCGGCCAGGCCGACGGCCTGCGCGGTGAGCCACACCGAATCCAGGCGTTCGGATTCCTGCAGCGGGTAGTGCACGGTGATCAGCTCGTCGGCCTGGCTGGCCTTGGCGAAATGCTCCAGGTATTCGGCGACGTCGGAGGGCGCGCCGACCGCGGTGTAGCGCATCATGTCCAGGACCTGGGCGGCGGGGGCAGTGCCCATGAGCATGTCGATTTCCGCCTCGGTGAACGGTTCCTCCCGATTGCGGCCCAGGAAGGAGGCCACCCGCTGGCGCTTGGCCTGTTCCATTAACTCGTGGGCGCGCTGGGTGCTGTCGGCGGCCAGGACCCCGACCCCGGCAATGACGTAGGGCTTGTCCAGCTGCTCGGAAGGGGTGAACTCGTCCCGGTACAGCTGCACCGCCTGGTGCAGGGCATCCGGGGCGAAGTGGGAAGCGAAGGAATAGGGCAGGCCCAGCTGCGCGGCCAGCTTCGCGCCGAACAGCGAGGAGCCCAGGATGTACAGCGGCACCCGGGTGCCGGCCCCGGGAATCGCCCGGACGGTGGGGATGCGCGATTCATCGGCCAGGTAGGCCTGCAGCTCCAGCACGTCGTGCGGGAAGGTGTCGGCCGCGTTTGGCTCACGGCGCAGCGCACGGAGAGTGACCGGGTCGGTGCCTGGGGCCCGGCCCAAACCCAGGTCGATGCGGTCCCCGAAGATTTCGGCCAGCGTCCCGAACTGCTCGGCGATCACCAGCGGGGAGTGGTTGGGAAGCATGATGCCGCCGGACCCCAGCCGGATCCGGTTGGTGTGGTGGGCGATGTGGCTGATGAGGACCGCCGTGGCCGAGGATGCGATGGTCGCCATGTTGTGGTGTTCGGCGTACCAGATGCGTTCGTAGTTCGCGCGTTCGGCCATCTGGGCCAGGCGTACCGAGGATTTGAAGGAGTCGGCAACCGTGGAGTCCGGTGCCACCGGGGCAAGATCAAGAATGGAAAGCTTCACAGTGGTGCCAACCACGATGGGACCCACGGTATTCCGTCGTGAGACAGTCCGAGGGCGAGGAAAGGCTCACAAAAAACGGTGCCGAACCGGGAAAGTCCCGGTTCGGCACCGTTCAAGCTTGGCGTGTAGCCGTTTCGCCTTTAGAGAGCGCGAATGTCAGCTGCCTGCAGGCCCTTCGGGCCCTCGACAACCTCGAACTCAACCTTCTGGCCCTCGTCCAGGGTGCGGAAGCCCTGGGTCTGGATGGCGGAGAAGTGTGCGAAGACGTCCGGATCGCCGCTGTCCGGAGCGATGAAGCCGAAGCCCTTTTCAGCGTTGAACCATTTCACGATTCCAGTTGCCATTTATTCCTTGGTCCTTTCAGACGTAATCCCGCCACACCTCGTGGCGGAAATGGTTGTTTCCACGCAAACCGTCGAAGGCTCTCCCGCTGGGAGTTCCGCCGGCCGATTGTGCGAAGCAGCCAGGTCATTCACTTCACGTCTAGAAAGGTTGCCTGACATTCAACGTGTTGACGTCCGCAAGCTTCTAAAGGGTACTTCGCGAATTACTTTGAAACTACATGTCCTAGCCTACGTGGTCTACGGGCCTAACTGAATAACTTCGCCCGAATTAATCTAGATTTTGGTAAAGAATCGACCAATGGTTACCTTGCGAGGGGCTTGACGACCCTTCCAACCACGATCGCGGCCACCAGTGCCAGCAATGCCGCCAGGGACGCGGTGACCAGCACCCCGTGGTCGAACGCGGCGGCCGCGGCCTGCAGCAGGGTTTGCGAGGCGGCCGGGTCCAGCTGCTCGGCCACGGTGTGCGCCCCGGAGAGCGTCTGGGTGGCGGCCTCGGCCTGCTGCTTGCTGAGCGAGGAGGGGACCATGAGGCTGGAGGCGTAGATCCCGTTCAGGATCGTACCCAGTACCGCGGTGCCCAGCACCGAGCCGACCTCGTAGGCGGTTTCGGAGATCGCCGAGGCCGCCCCGGCCTTGGCGGCCGGCACTTCGGAGAGCACCAGGTCGTTGGACAGGGTTTCACTCATCCCCACCCCGAGTCCGAGCAGGCAGAAGGCCACCATCAGCCAGGTGTCACTGCCCGAGGCCCCGGCGAGGACCACCACGGCGTAGGCCAGTGCGCTGAGCACCAGTCCGGCGATCATGACGTTCGAGGTCCCGTAGCGGGCCGAGAAGCGCACCGCCAGCAGCCCGAACACCATGGTCAGCACCAGGCCTGGGGTCATCCACACCCCGGCCTCAAAGGGAGTGAGCCCGGAGATCAGCTGCAGGTGCTGGGAGACGAAGTAGATGAAGCCGACCAGCGAGAACACGCCGATCAGGTTCACCGCCAGCGCCCCGGAGAACACCCGGTTGCCGAACAGGCGCACGTCCAGCATCGGGATGCTGCGCGTCAGCTGACGCCGCACGAACGCGACGGCGCTGACCACCCCGATGGTGATCGCGGCGACCGGGACGTACCAGGGCCCGGAGCTGATCGACTTGATCCCGTAGACGAAGGGCAGCAGCGCCATGATGATCAGCACGATGGAGATCGGGTCGACCTTGCCCGGGTTCGGGTCCCGGGATTCGGGCAGCAGGATCAGCCCGCCAACCAGCAGCGGCAGCAGCATCGGCACGGCCAGGAAGAACACCGAACCCCACCAGAAGTGCTCCAGCAGGATCCCGCCGATCACCGGCCCGAGCACGGCGCCGCCGGAGAACGCGGCGGCCCAGATGGCGATCGCGGTGCGCCGTTCCATCGGGTCGCTGAAGATGTTGCGCAGCAGGGAGAGCGTGGCGGGCATGAGCATGGCGCCGAAGACGCCCAGCAGGGTGCGCGCGGCAATCAGGTGCCCGGCGTCGGTGGCGAAGGCGGCCAGCCCGGAGACCAGGGCGAAGCCGACCGCGCCGGTGAGCAGCACCTTGCGCCGCCCGATGCGATCACCCAGCGAGCCCATGGGGACCAGCAGGCCGGCCAGGATCAGCGGATAGATGTCGATGATCCACAGCAGCTGGTTGCCCGTGGGTTGCAGTGCAGCGGAGATCGCCGGTACCGCGAAGGACAGCACGGTGTTATCCACCGAGACCAGCAGTACCGGGAACAGCAGCACCACCAGTGCCGCCCAGCGGCGGCGCGGGGTCAAGACGCGCGGCAGGGTTCCGGTAGTTGGTGAAGTCATGGTCAATCCATCTGTGAACGAAGGGAAAGTGGGTAGGGAGTAGCCCACCCCCATTACTGTACCGTCTGGACGGTATTGTTACAATCGGAGGTGTTGTCTGCTTCATCACCGCCATTGGGAGGTAAATCCATGGCCCGTCCACCACTGGCCAAAGCCAAGATCCTCGACGCCTACGTCGCGCTGCTGTGCGACGAGGGGGAGCGGGCCGCGACCATGGACGCCACCGCCGCCCGGGCCGAGGTCTCCAAGGGCGGGCTGCTCTACCACTTCGCCTCCAAGGAGGCGCTGGCCCAGGCGGTCATCGGCGCCTGTGAGGAGCTGGCGGCGCAGGATTGTGAACTAATGAGTCGGGCCCCGGAGGGCATCTCGGTGTACTTCGTGCGCACCTCGGCGGAACTGGGCACCGAATTCGACCGCTACCTGCTGGCCGTGGAACGCCTGGCGCAGGCGGGGGTGGACGCCGCGGCCCAGAGCCTGCAGCGCATCAGCCAGGACTGGTACGAACTGATCCTGGGCGAGGTCGGGGACCCGACCGTGGCCCAGGCGATCATGCTCATCGGCGAGGGGATCTACGCCCACGCCGGACGCCCGGCATGGTGGCACGACTCGGATTTTGATGCACGGCTGGCTCAGTTACTAGAGTTGGTGCCGAAACTGAAAAAGTTGGGTGATTTCAACCAATGACGGTCTGCTGAGGGAGCACATGAATCAACGACAGGGCACCACGCCCCTCAAGGGCCGCATCGGGGCGTTGCTGGGCATCCTGCTCATGGCCCTGTCACTGCGTGCCGCGGTGGTCTCCGTGCCGCCGCTGCTGCAGCGGATCTCCGAGAACATCGCGTTCACCGAATTCACCACCGGGCTGCTGGCCATGCTGGCCCCCATCGCCTTCGCGGTCTTTGGGCTGCTCACCCCGCGGCTGATCCGGGCCTGGGGCCTGGAGCGCACCCTGGTGGTCTCGGTGCTGCTGGCCATCGTCGGACAGGTGATCCGCCCCTGGGTTTCGGACGTGTACCTCTTCCTGGGGCTGTCGATCGTCGCGCTGGCCGGCTACGGCATGGGCAACGTGGTGCTGCCGCCGCTGGTGAAGAAGTACTTCCCGGACCACATCGGCGTGGTCACCAGCGGGTATGTGACCCTGCTGGCCGTGGGCACCTGGGTGGCCCCGCAGTTCTCGGTCCCGCTGGCCAACGCCTCCACCTGGCAGCTGTCCATCGGCTCGTGGGCGCTGCTCTCCGCCGTGGTGCTGCTGCCCTGGCTGCTGCAGCTGATCGCCGACCGGAAGGTGGCGCGCCCGGACATGCCCGCGCCGCTGGCCGGCGGCAGCGCACCGGGGCTGAAGCTGAACCCCTGGAAGTCCAAAGTGGCCTGGGGGTTGGCGATCTACCTGGCCGGCAACTCCGCCCAGACCTACGTCTACTTCACCTGGCTGCCGCCCTACCTGACCGCGATGGGCCTGAGCGAGGGCACCTCCGGTTCGATGCTGGCGCTGTTCGCGATCCTGGGCCTGCCGGTCAGCCTGCTGGTGCCGCTGTGGGTGCCGCGGCTGAAGCACCCGATCGTGGCGGTGGGCGTGTTCACCGCCTGCTGGATCGGCGGGCACCTGGGCATCTACCTGTCCCCGACGAACAACACCGCCGTGTGGGTGGCGCTGGCCGGCCTGGGCCAGGGCACGTTTGCGATCGCACTGCTGATGATGAACCTGCGCTCGCGTACCACCTACGGTTCGGGCGTGCTGTCCGGCTTCGCCCAGGGGCTGGGGTATGCCGGGGCGGCCGTGGTGCCGATGCTCTTCGGCGTGGTGCAGAAGGCCACCGATTCCTGGGGCGCGGCCTTTGCGATGCTCGGCGGGTGCATCGTGGTGATGCTGGCCGGGGCGATCATGATCAACCCGCCGCGGGCCATCGAGGACACCATCCCCGGGGCCGAGGACCTGGGCAAGCTCGAGCGCATCGACTGACCCGGGCTGGCGCAAGCGGCGGCAGGCGGCCTAGTAGTTGCGCTGCGGCCCGTCCCCAGGGGGCGCGGCCGGCTGGCGGTGCCAGTGCCCGGCCGCCAGCGGCACCCGCCAGCCGTACTTGATCGCCGCCAGCCGGGTGGCGATCACCAGCACCGCGGTGATGATCCCCAGCGTGGTGGAGAACCAACCCAGCGTCCAGCTCAGCGAGGTCAGCCCCGCCCCGGCGATCGCCGGAACCGCGTAGAGGTCGCGCGGGTTGAACAGTTCCGGGGTGACGTTGGCGATGACATCGCGCATCAGCCCGCCGCCCACCGCGGTGCTCACCCCCAACAGCACCGAGGAGACCGGGTTCATCCCGTAGTCCAGGGCCTTTAGCGTGCCGGTGATGCAGAACAGTCCCAGCCCGCCGGCGTCGAACACCAGCACCAGGCGGTGCAGCTTCTTGACCGCCGGGGTGAACAGGTACACCAGCACGGCACTGAGCACGACCGGGATGAAGTAGACCGGGTTGCTGAACGTGGCCGGGGTGTCGCTGAGGATCAGATCGCGCACGATGCCCCCGCCCAGGCCTCCGACCCCGGCCAGGAACACCGAGCCGATGATGTCAAAGCCGCGGCGCACCGCCACCAGTGACCCGGCGATCGCGAAGAAGAACGTGCCGATCAGCTCAACGGCCAGGACCATGGTGGGCATCATGGGTTGGTGGGCTCCCCTTCGACACGGTGGGCGCGGCTTCGCGCGCCCCGAACGCTACCCATTATGCGTCGTGTTCCGGCGCCCGCAGAATCCGGGCGATGCGCTGGACCGTGTTCAGGTTCCGGGTGGTGTGCAGGTGGGTGGGGGCCAGGCGCTGCAGTGCCTGGGCCAGCGGGTCACTGGTGCTGGTGCCGCGTTCGGCCACCCAGCCAAGGGCCGGGCCGTGCACGGCGAACGGTTCGGCGGCCCGCAGCCCGCGGCAGGCCAGCTGTTCCTCCAGCGCCGCGGCCAGCGCGCCGGCCGCCGCGGGGGAGGGGGTGAAGCTCAGGTAGCGATGGTAGTTCCCATGTGGCGGCTGAACCGGAAAGCCGGTGGCCAAGGCGGCGAACCCGGGGCCGGGGTAGGCCAGACAGCGGATCCGGTGGCCGAACTGCGTATCGATCGCCTGCTCCGCCCGCCTGCCGGTGGCCGGCGGATCCAGTTCGCTGGTGAGGATCGCGTTGCCGGTGGCCAGCACCGTGCGCACCGCGGCGAACCCGGCCTCCTGCAGGATGCGGGCCAGCTCGGCCATGGGCAGCTTGATCCCGCCAACGTTGATCCCGCGCAGCAGCAGGACCTGCTCGCCGGGTTCTCCCGGGCCCGGATCCGGCCGCCCTTGCTCCTGGCGTGTGCGTGTCATGGCTTCATCCAAGCGCACCATCGCCAGCGTGTCGAGCGGGCGGTGCGGGGCTTGGGCGGGCAGAAGCCGGGGGACGGCGATGGCCTAGGATCGAACCATGAGCAAGCAGCTTCCCCATGGTTCCTGGCCGTCGTCGATCAGCGCCGCACAGGTGGCGGCCGGCACCAAGCCGCTGGGCGGCGCGGCCTTCGCCGGAGATGAGGTCATCATCCAGCAGGCCCGGCCCGAGCAGGGCGGGCGGATCACGCTGTGGCGCCACGATGCGGCCAGCGGTGAGCGCCGTCAGGAGCTGATCCCGCGCGAGTACAACGTGCGCTCCCGGGTGCACGAATACGGCGGCGCCTCCTGGGCCCTGCTGCCCGGGGCGGAGCCGGGCCGGTGGGGCATCGTCTTCGCGAACTTCACCGACCAGCGGCTCTACCTCATTTCCGCACCCGGCGCGGCCCCGGTGGCGCTGACCCCGCCGAGCCTTGAGCAGGGAAACCCGACCCTGCGCTTTGCCGAACTGGTGCCCGCCGCCGCGGGGGACGCGGTACTGGCGATCATGGAGAACCTCAGTGGCGAACCGGTGCGCCACATCGTGGCGGTCCCGCTGGATGCCAGCGCCGCCACCGACCGTGCGGCGCTGAACGTGCTGACCCCGCCGGCCCGCTTCGTCGCCTTCCCGCGGCTGAGCCCCGATGCGCGGCAGCTGGCCTGGATCAGCTGGGAGCACCCGAACATGCCCTGGGACGGCACCGAGCTGCACCTGGCCGCCCTCACCGGCACCTCGCTGCGCACCGCCGGGCTGGCCGATGAGCGGGTGATCGCCGGCTCCGGGCAGACCTCGGTGCTGCAGCCCGAATGGGTTGACGGGCAGCGCCTGGCGTTCATCAGCGACGCCTCGGGCTGGTGGAACCCGTACCTGTACGACGTGGCCGCCGGCACCAGCCGCCCGCTGCTGCAGCGCGAGGAGGAATTCGCCGGCCCGCTGTGGCAGGTTGGCACCACCTGGTACATCGTGGAATCGGAGAACACCCTGCTGGTCAGCCACGGCACCGGGCTGACCGGGCTGTCCCGGCTGCGCATCGATGACGGGCAGCTGCAGCCGCTGCGGCTGCCGGTGACCCGGATCCGTCCGCTGCAGCTGCGCGGCCGCCAACTGCTGGCCGCGACCTCCTCGATGACCCAGGGCGAGCAGATCAGCCTGATCGACCTGGCGGCGGTGGACGGCCGGGACGCACCGGGCGGCACCCGGGACGAGGCACCCACCGGGGACGAGGCAGCCACCCGGGGTGCGACCTGCCTGCGCCCGCTGGCCCGGGCCATCGATCAGCTGCCTCCGGCCGACCAGCTGCCGCAGGTGGAGGAGCTGGAGGCCCGCAACGCCGACGGGGAAGCGGTGCACGCGCTGCTCTACCGTCCGCGCAACCAGGGCTACCGGGGGCCGGAGGGGCACAAGCCGCCGTTCATCACCATGGTGCACGGTGGACCGACCTCGCAGGCCGCCGCCACCCTTTCGGCCACCATCGCCTACTACACCTCCCGGGGAATCGGGGTGGTGGATGTGAACTACGGCGGCTCCAGCGGCTACGGGCGCGCCTACCGCAACCGCCTGCGTGGGCAGTGGGGCGTGGTGGACGTGGCGGACACCGTGGCGGTGATCGACGCGCTGATCGAGCGCGGCATCGCCGACCCGCACCGGATCGGGATCGAGGGCGGCTCGGCCGGCGGCTGGACCGTGCTCTCGGCGCTGACCAACTCGGACCGGTTCACCGCCGGGATCAGCCGCTACGGCGTCTCCGACCTGGTGGCACTGGTCGCCGACACCCATGACTTCGAATCCCAGTACATGTTCTCCCTGGTCGGGCCCTACCCGCAGGAGGCCGAGCTCTACGCCCAGCGGGCACCGATCAACCACCTGCAGAACATCAGCTGCCCGGTGCTGGTGCTGCAGGGCGATGAGGACAAGGTGGTGCCCCCGGCCCAGTCACAGGTGGTCGTCGATGAGCTGGCCCGGCGCGGCATCCCGCACGCCTACCTGCTCTTTGCCGGGGAACAGCACGGGTTCCGCCAGGAGGCGAACATCATCGCCGCATTGGAAGCCTCCCTGGCGTTCTACGCCCAGGTGTTCGGCTTCGAGGCGGACGTGCCGCCGCTGGAATTGTCCTGACCCAACTGCGCTGGCCGTGGCCGGGCGTGGACTTCTGGCCGCGCCGCGGCGCGGCTACTGGCCGGGCTGCTGCCAGGAGCTGCGCAGCTTCTCCATCTCGCGCCGATCCTTCTTGGTGGGCCGGCCGGTGCCGCGGTCGCGGACCGGAACCATCGGGATGACGAGCTTCTCGCGCGGGGCAGTGTGGTCGATGTAGCACTTGGCGGCCACTGGGGCACCGACCCGCTTGGTGATCAGGGCGGTGACCTCCAGCTCGCGGTCGAACCCGTCCTTGCGCACCCGCAGCCGGTCCCCGGGCACCACCTGCTGGGAGGCCTTCACCGGGCTGCCGTTCAGCTTCACGTGCCCGGCCCGGCACGCGGTGGTGGCCGCCGAACGGGTCTTGTAGATGCGCACGGCCCACAGCCAGGCATCCAGCCGCGCTTTGGAAGTAGTGGGGATCTGGACCATGTCTACGAGTTTAGGCCAGGATGCATCCGGGAACCGGATAGCGTCTGCGGCGCGGCACCCGGCAGCTTCCATCCTCGTCCCGCCGCCGTGCCGAGGCAAAGATCACACCCCATGCCTGCCCCGCACCGGTGCCAGGGCAGGAAAAAGCCAGGGCACTGCCGGTGCACCGGCCGTGTCCCGCGCAGGTGCCGGGCCCGCCGTTTTGACGGTCCCAGCGCCCGTGGGCCGTCTTTGCGGTTAGCCGCTGTAGGCCCCGGCATCGGTGCAGGCCTGCTTCAGGCTGTTGGCAATTTTTTCGGGCGCCGTCCTGTCGCCCCGATCGGCCAGCTCCTTGAGCGGATCGATGATTGAGGCCGGCAGGCCGCCTCCGTCGATCGCGCCAATCATTGAGGTCAGGACCCTGATCTCACTGTTTTCCAGCTGGCCATCCTGTACCGGCGCGCAGGCCTGGCGCACGAACTCCTTGGACGCGGCATCGGTGAGTTGCCCCACGGCCTCAGAGGCCTGCTGCTCGACCATGGAGCACCCGGTGACCACGGTGGCCAGCAGTGCGAGTGCGGCCGTACCCAGTACTTTGCGTGTGTGCTCTTTCCCCATGGAAAACCACTTTAATAGGCAACGTTGGGGATCAGCTGAATGAGAGCCGAGTCGATCATCCAAGCCGTGAACCCGGTGGTGCACAATGGATCGGTGAGCAGTGCAGAACAACGAATTATCCAGCGCCTGGCCGAGGAGCTTTCCGCCGCCACGCAGGTAAAGACCTGGCAGGTCAAGGCGGCCATCGAACTGCTGGACTCCGGATCCACGGTGCCCTTCATCGCCCGCTACCGCAAGGAAGTGACCGGTACGCTGGACGACGCCCAGCTGCGCCTGCTCGAGGAGCGGTTGCGCTACCTGCGCGAATTGGAGGACCGCAGGGTCGCGGTGCACCAGGCGATCGAGGAAATGGGCAAGCTCACCGACGAGCTGGCCGCCGCCATCGCCGCGGCCACCACGAAGGCCGAGCTGGAGGACATCTACCTGCCGTTCAAGTCCAAGCGGCGCACCAAGGCGCAGATCGCCCGCGAAGCCGGGTTGGAGCCGGTCGCCGAGCAGCTGCTGGCCGACCCCCAACTGGACCCCGACGCCCTGGCCGAACGCTACCTGAACGCCGAGGCCGGCTTCGCCACCCCCACCGACGTGCTTTCCGGGGCCCGCTCGATCGTCACCGAACGGGTCTCCCAGGACGTGGCGCTGACCGGACAGCTGCGCGAACGGCTGTGGAGCACCGGCAAGATCGGCGCGAGCGTCAGCCCCACCGCCTCAAGCGAGGGGCAGGGCAAGTACGCGGACTACCTGGACTACGCCGCCCCCATGGACTCGCTGCCGGCCCACCGGGTGCTGGCGCTGCTGCGCGGGGAACGCGACGGGGTGCTGAACCTGCAGCTGGCCGAGGCCGATCCGCGCGATGTAACCGCCGTGGCCGAGG
>NZ_JAVGCZ010000092.1:0-10888 GCF_052928425.1 Glutamicibacter sp. BSL13 | reverse complement strand
GTTGGCGCTGAGCGGATGTTCCGGCGGGGCCCCGCAGCCCGACCCCGCCCCGGGCCCGGCCCCCGGCTCTTCCAGCCCCGCCCCCAGCGGCAGTGCCTCCGCACCGGCGTCCCCCACCGCCTCCCCGACGCCCACCGCCTCCCCGACGCCCACCGCCTCCCCGCAGGCTCCGGAGGCGCAGCGGGCCAGTGAGCTGGTGCGGGACCTGGAGGTGCAGCAGCAGGCCGGACTGCTGGTGATGGCCGGGGTGCCGGCCACCGGTGCCACGCAGCAGGAACTGGACCAGCTGGCGGACGCGGGGATTGCCAGCGTGTTCCTGCGCGGGCGCTCGCAGTTGTCGCTGCAGCAGACCGCCGGTCAGGTGAAGCAGATCCGCAAGGCCGTGGCACCGAATGTGCCCGCACAGCTGGAGCCGTGGATCGCCACCGACCAGGAGGGCGGTTCGGTGCGGGTGCTGCAGGGTTCGGGCTTCACCAACCTGCCCAGCGCGCAGACCCAGGGCGGCTGGTCGGCCAAGCGCCTGGCCCAGTCCACCGGACAGCTGGGCCGGCAGCTCAGCGAGGCCGGGGTGAACGTGAACCTGGCGCCGGTGGCCGACACGGTCCCCAAATCGCTGGGGGCCGGCAACGCCCCCATCGGGCAGTGGCAGCGGAATTTCGGTTACGACCCGGACACCGTGTGGGATGCGGTCGGCGAAGTGAACCAGGCGCTGGATGATGCCGGGGTGCAGCCGGTGATCAAGCACTTCCCGGGCCTGGGAAGGGTGAAGGGCAACACCGACACCACCGAACGCGTGGTGGACACCGTCACCGACGCCCAGGACCCATACCTGCAGCCCTTTGTGCGCGGCATTGAACAGGACCTGGCCTGGGTGATGATCTCCAACGCCAGCTACTCCAAGCTCGACGCCAAGAACCCGGCCCCGTTCTCCCGGGCGATCATCGATGAGCTGCTGCGCGACCAGCTGGGCTATGAGGGCCTGGTGATCTCCGATGACCTGTGCGACGCAGCGGCCGTGTCCGAGACCGCGCTGGGGCAGCGGGCGGTGAAGTTCATTGCCGCCGGGGGCACCGTGGCCCTGTGCGTGCAGGCCGATGAGGCGGTGCAGATGGTGCAGGCGATTGCCGCCCGCGCCGCCAAGGACGGGGCCTTCGCCGACACCGTGCGACAGGCGGCCACCCTGGTGGTCACCGAGCACCTGCGGGCGCAGGAGTAAGTGCAAGAGCCCCGGTCGTGCCCCCAGCATCTGCTGGGAGCACAACCGGGGCTCGGTACCTCAGGACGGAACAAGTCCTGCCGGATCGTGCCGGCTAGTTCTTGTGGTGTCCCGACTTGTGTCCGTCGACCACGGTGAGCACCTCGGCGCGATCACCATCGTTCTGCGGCTTGTGCTTGTTCTTCTTCTCACCGAGCTTTCCGGTGCCGTTGTGCAGGTGCAGCAGCAGCGCCTTGGACTCCTTCTTCACGTTCTCGACGCTGACCGGGATGTGGTTGCCCTTCAGGTCGGTGAACAGGGTGCCGGTGGCGCCGAAGTCCAGCTGCGGGCTGGCGACGTTGAAGTCGATCCACTTCGTGGTGTCCACCGGAACCAGGGCGCCCTGGTCATCGGTGTGGTACCAGGAGTAGGACTGCACGCGGTAGGAGATCTTGCTGCTGGACTCATCCAGGCCCAGCGAGCTGAGGGCCACCGGCAGGATCGCCACGTTCGTGTCGAAGGTGTTGGTGTCCACGTCTCCCAGCACGCCGTTCAGCGGCTGCAGGTCAACCTGGGCCCCGGTCTTCGAGTCGAATGTCGCCACCAGGTCCAGGTCGATGTCATCGAGCTGGGTGGTGAACGAGACGTAGTCGGCCTTGCCGTCCCCGTTGGTGTCGAATTCGACGTCCAGTTCGGTGGCGCCGGCCAGGTTCGCCCAGTTGTCCCAGGTGGAGATGCCGATGTTCAGCAGCCCATCGGCCACCCCGGTGCGCGGGGCAGTGGTGGAGGCGCCCACGTACTGCAGGTCCATGGCGCTGGCCACGGGGATCGACTCCAGGCGCTTGCCCTCACGCTTGCTGGTGGCGCCCAGTTCGAACGCGCCCAGCAGGCTGGTCACCTGGCCCTCACCCTTGCCCAGGGCCAGATCCTGGCCCTTGAGCTTGATGCTGGTCTGGTTCTGCCCCTTCTTCAGCTTCTTGACCTGCCCGCTCATCTCGGCAGTGGGCTTCGGCGCGGCCTGGACCGGTACCCGCAGGGTGGGGGCCTTGGAGCTGCTCAGTTCCACGCGCCCGGTCACGTCGCTGACCCAGGCCCGGGCCAGGCCGGACTGGGTGCGCTCCATGGTCGGGTCCATGGTCTTGGAGAACTTGCGCGGGTCGATGCGCAGGGTCACGTTGACCTTGGCGCTCTTGCCCGGGGCCACCCGCACCGAGGAACGGTCCAGGCTGTAGCTGGCACCCGGGATCTCGGTCGACGGCACGTACTTCAGCTTGTAGTCCACGCTCTTCTTGCTGGTGTTCTTCACCGTGATCGAACGGGTGGCGGAGAACTTCTTCTTCGCGTCCAGTTCGATGACCCCGAACACCACGGAGGTCAGGTCCGGGTTCTTGGTGTCGAAGGCGTAGGCCGGGGAGGAGATCGCAGCATCGGCCATCACCCGTCCGGCGCCCACGCGGTTCGGCCCGTAGGCCTTGCCGTTGGCGGCCAGCACGTCGGCGGCGGCGGTGTTCATGATCAGGCTCTTGGCCTGCTCCGGGCTGTAGTTGTTGCCTTCCAGCACCAGGGCGGCCACACCGGCGACCATTGGGGTGGCCATCGAGGTGCCGGACTTGACGGACGGACGGTTTCCGGTGCCTACGGCCACGGAGCCGATCTGCGTTCCGGGGGCCGCCACGTCCGGCTTCACCACGCCGTTGGAGCCGTGCACGCCGCGCGAGGAGGAGGAGTTCAAGGTGTCCTTCGCCCCGGATTCCCCGGAGGTGGCCCCGATCAGATCGGGGGACAGGGTGACCTTCAGGGTTCCGGCCTCGGCCGCCGGGCGCAGCTTCTTGGAGTTGTCCAGGGTCAGCTGGGCGCCGGGGATGGTGGCGTTGCCGGCGATCCCGGCATCAAACAGGTTCGTTTCCGAATCCATCAGCACCCCGGTGGCGCCCCCGGCTTCGGCGTTGTTGAAGCGGGCGGCGGAGCCACAGGGGAACTGCCCGTCTTCGCTCCACTGCAGCCACACCCACTTGCCCTTGAGCGAATCGGCCGCAAAGGGCTCACAGCCAAAGGCGTTGGAGGACGGGGCCATGACCACTTCACCGCTGAGCTTGGCAGGATCGGCGGAGGTGTAGTTGAAGTTCGAGGAGTACTGTCCGGCGACGGTGCCAGCCACATCGGCCGGGGCATCGACCTGGATGCCGTCCAGGGAAACCTGCGAGCCCACGGTGTTGGCCACCGTCAGGGAGCTGCGTGAGTTGCCTGGCGAACCGCCGATGTCGGTAACGTCCCCGGCGTTGCCGCTGGCGACGACCGAGAGGATCCCGGCCTTGCTCAGCGCGTCAACGATGTCGTTTTCCGGGTCCTGCGTGGGGGAGCGGTCCGACCCCAGGGACATGTTCACCACGTCGGCGCGGTCGGAGAAGTCCCCGTCGCCGTTCGGGTCCAGCACGTAGTCCAGGGCCTGGCCCACCACGGCGGAGGAACCGGAGCAGCCAAAGACGCGGATGCCGATCAGCTGGGATTCCGGCGCCGTGCCCGGACCGACGCGCATTGTGGAGACCTCCTTGGCGGTGAGCTTGGAGTAGTCCCCGCTGAAGGTGGTGCCATCGGCGTTCACGCCGTAGCCCGAGGAGCTGCCGGCCACGTGGGAACCGTGCCCTGCGCTCTGGCAGTCCAGCGGGTTCGGGTCGGGGCGCGGCACCGGCTGGTAGTCCGCAGCCTTCGGGTCGGCATTGTAGTCATCGCCCACCAGGTCCCAGCCGCCAATGAACTTCTCGGGATCCAGCAGGCCGGAGTCGGCCGAAGGCAGTTCGTGGGAGGCCTGGGCCTGCTTGTATCCCTCCAAGGTCCCCGGACCGCCGAATCCGGCGTGGGTGTAGTCCACGCCGGTGTCCAGCACGGCGATCTTCACGCCCTCGCCGGTCTTGCCCAGCGCCTTCCAGCTTTCCAGCGCGCCGGTGTCAATGACGGCGCCGCGGTTGGTTGGATGCTTGGGAACGATGGCGCTGATCTTGGCAACGTCGGGGCTTTCAGCCAGTTGGCGCAGCTGTTCGGCATCGCCCTTCAGTGCCACGCCGCGCAGCGTGTTCGCCGTGGTGTACAGGACTTCGGACTTTGATTCCTTGGCCAGCGCCTTGCCGCGCTTTTCGACCTCGGAACGGATCTGCTTGACCCGCTTGCTGTTCTTCTTGCGGGTCTTGACCTCCACTTCCTCGAAGGCGCCGGCGCCTTCGAGCTGAACGTATACCGATACTTCACCGCTGGCCTTGGCCAGCGGCCCGGAGACCTTCAGGTCCTCCAGGGTTGAATTGTGCTTGCCGCCAAGCGACTGTGCTGCCTCACCGTCGGCAGGTCGCGGCACCGGGGCCGCCATGGTGGGTGAGGATATGGTGACTGCCAACGCCAAGGCGGTGGCCGACGCCATGACCGTACGGGCAAGGCCCGATGGGCGCCGAGTGATCATGATTCTCCTAGCTGGGCTGGAAAGCGGAATCATCCTGCGCGAGTATCGGCTCCCGGCAGAAGCACCCCATTGCCCCAAGATCAGTCGCCGCTAGGCTTTCTTGACGTCCGCTCGTGCGTCAAGATCCCACCGTTATCTTATGTGACCATGACCACATTTCAAGCGTTTATTGAATAGTAATCTTCGGAGCTTCGCATTTTCGCTACCCAGCGGGCGATAGCGGGAGGAAAAATACCGCGAGATTCCCGGCCCGGAGGCGGTTCGCAGCTCGCGCGGCGTTCGTGGGAAGTATGACGCCATCTGACGTCCGCCCCCGGCCGGGGGGCGGAGATCAGCTGGTGTTGTCGGTGCTGTGGGGTGCGGGCGTCGGGCTACACCCGGTTGATCAGTGCCTGCAGCCGTTCGCCCATTTCAATGATGCGTTCGGCCACGACCGCCGCGGGGTCCGGGTTGATTGCGTTCTTCGGCGGCAGTACACGGATGTTCTGCGGGCATTGGAAGTCCGAGCAAATCAGCGTGCCCAGGCTGTTGCCGTTGCGTCCGCTGGCGCCCGAACGCCGGGCGTTCCACATGGTGACGGGGTTGGTGGCATTGACGTCCCGGCAAATTTCGCACATGATCGCGCGCTTGACCTTCGGGGTGGTGTCCGGCGCGCGCAGCAGCAGTGCGCGGGTCGTGCCGTCCGGGCCCGTGGCGACCAGGTAGGCGCGCTGCGGCATTTTAGGATCGCGCCAGCCCAGGAAATCATGTTGCTCCCACTGCAGGGTGGGGAAGCCTTCCGGAAGAGTGAGTTTGCGGGCCTCGGAGCGGGAGGCGTTGATGAAGCTGGAGCGGATGGTGGATTCGGTAATGGGCTGCATGAGGATGTCCTGGCGTAGATGGGTGCGGACAAGGCGCACCGGCGGGTAGGGAGGCTAGGCCCTGCAGCGAACATCGGGGACGCGAAACGGCGGCAGCGCGCACGGCGCACTGCCCGAGGTGGCGTTAACCCCGTCCGCCGGCAGGGGCGAACGGGCGGGGAATCCTCAAGCCCATGTGGGCCACACCCCTTTCCCGTGCCAGGCACGTATCGCAGTCAGCAGACAAGTCATCGGCGGCTCCGGCAAGGGCGGAACCAGAATGAGCCCTGCGGCGCCAACAGCGGCACACGACTCACTTTTTAGGGTAACAGCCAATGAACGCCGAGGATCTCACATTCCCGGGGGAGATGCGCCACAAGGGGGCAGTATCGCAATACTGCCCCCTTGTGGAATCCTGCGTGGCTGGAGCCTAGCGACGTCCGCCCTGCCAGAGGGCATCGAACGGGGTGGCGCCCGAGACGCGGTGGCGGATGCCCTCGGTCACGAACTCCTTGGCGGTGCGGGCCGCCTCCAGTGGGGAGGCGCCCTTGGCCAGTTCAGCGGTCACGGCGGCTGCCAGGGAGCAGCCGGCGCCGGAGACGGCAACATCCCCAATCTTCTTGGCGCGCAGCACCTCCAGGGTGGTGCCGTCGTAGAAAACGTCGATCGCGTCCTCACCGGCAATGCGGACCCCGCCCTTGGCCAGCACCGCGGCGCCGGAGGCCTCGTGGATCTTCTTGGCGGCGGCGATCAGGTCTTCCTCCGAGGAGATCGAGATCCCGGACAGCTGCTCGGCCTCGAAGTGGTTCGGGGTGACGAAGGTGGCCAGCGGCAGGAGGTTCGCCTTCAGGGCCTGGTCGGTGTCCAAGGCGTGGCCCGGTTCCTGGCCCTTGCAGATCAGTACCGGGTCGAGCACGACGTTCTTCCACGCCTGCTTCTTCAGGGCGTTGGCCACGGTGTCGATCGTGGTCGGCGAACCCATCATGCCCAGCTTGACGGTGTCCAGGCTCTCGGCGTAGCAGGCCTGCACGGCCTCGAGCTGGTCGGCGATCACCTGGGCATCGACCGGCACGAAGCGGTGGTTCCAGTTGTCCTTCGGGTCAAAGGAGACGATGCAGGTCAGTGCGATGATGCCGTAGGTGTTCAGTTCCTGAAAGGTCTTCAGGTCGGCCTGCGCCCCGGCGCCGCCGGTCGCTTCGGAACCGGCGATGGTCAGGGTGATGGCAGGGCGTTCAGCAGTGCTCGTAGAAGTCATAGTTCAAGTGTAGGGAATCGGCGGGGATGCTCAGTTCGATTCACGGGACATGACACTGATCTGTGTGGCCTTGGACCAGCCGGGCGCCAGCGGGTTGGCGTGCTGCTCCTCGGCGACCAGCAGCATCCAGCTCATCCCGTGCTGAAATGCCGAGCCGGCGAAGTTGGCCAGCACGGCCCGTCGGGCCAGGTCCGGCTGGGAGGGCGAGTACAGGTCCGGGTCGGAGAGCAGCGCGAAGTTCGAACCCAGGTGCATCCGCCCGCGGGCGACGGGGCGGTCAAAGTCGGTGACCTCCACGACGTCGTAGTTATCCATCGGTGCTTCAAAAATGGTGGAGGTATCGGGCAGCTTGACGACCTGCTCGACATCTTCGGGCTTCCCGGCCAGCAGGACGAGCGTGGCGATGTGCTGCCAACCCTGCTGCGAAAGTTCGGTCGCGGCCTGGTCATTGCGGGCGCCGAGCAGCATCAGCCGGGTCGCGTCGGAAGGGGCCTTCCAGGAGCCCTGGGGCCAGTAGCGCAGCAGCTCCACATCATTGCCGTCCTCGGAGACCGAGCGGACTTCCTCCGGGGAGGGCACCGAGGGAATGCGGTCCCGCAGCAGGGCATAGCTGTTCGTCCATTCCGGAAGCTGTCGGGCTGCGGCGTTCATGCGGGACTCCTCTGGTGGTCAGGGCCTGTGATTCGTACTTTCGACTTTACGCCCATTTGCCGCCCCGTCCGGATCAGTGTGACCAAACCCGGGCCGGGAACCCGGTGCGTCAGGAGGCCAGGTTTCCGGCGGCAGGACGCCCGGGGTGGGTGCCCTGGGGTTCCTCGGCGTCCCGGGCTGCGGAATCATCCAGCAGCCCCAGCAGGTCATCGAACAGGGAGCGCACCACCGGCAGCCGGGAGAGAACCGCGAACTTCGCGGCAAGGGGCGCCGCATTGCGCATTAACCGGCGGGAGCGGCGTTGGTTTGCAGTGCTGTCATAGGCCCAGAGGAAGAACAGCATCCGGGAGAGCAGCAGCAAGAAACGCGGCAGGTCCCGGCGGATTCCCAGCGGCGGCAGGGGTCGGGCCTGCTCGACCACCTGCTGCCACATCTTCAGCTCGGTCTCCCGGCCCGGCGCGCCGGTGGGCTCCGCCTCGCCGAGCAGCACCTTCAGAAAAGTCGGGCCAAAGCCGTGGTACGGCTGCAGTACGCCGACCGAGATATCCAGTGCGCTGCGGATATTGCTTTCCAACGTGTTGCCCTCGGTCAGGACCTGCTGGCAACGCTCGAACTGTTCCTGGCGCAGGCGCAGCAGCAGCTGCCCGACAATCTGTTCCTTGGACTCGAAGTAGTAGTACGCGTGCGACAGCGACACACCGGCCCGCTGGGCGATGACGCGCATGCTCGCCTCCCGGTAGCCGAGCTCGGCAAAGGCCTCCAGGGCGGTCTGCAACAGTTCGGCCCTGGTGTTGCGGCCCTTGCGGGTGGCTGGCTGCACGGCGGCGATTCTCCTTCAAGGCCCGGCGATCACGGTCCCGGGCTCTATTCTACGGACTTTTGAACGCGTTCAAAAATAACGGTTCGGAAACGACGGATCCAAGCCTGAATCAACTGAAGCCCCCTGTTCCTACCGGATGTTGATCGAAGAACACCAGATGGAAATGGGTTTGAGAGCCTACCCGTATCCACTGTGACGCAGCTGGCTTTTGACCCGAGAGGCTGCAGGCGGCCCAAAGTGCTGTGGTTCTTCGAATGGGGCTGGCTGACCGGCGGGAACCGGAAGGGGCAACAAGCGCCGGGCAGGCCGCTGGGCCCAGCGCCATCCAAGGTGCCGAAGCGTGGGATAATGGTGGGGCAAGTGCTAATACAGCGGGGTCCAGTCGGCCCCACTTCCGGGGCGGATCGCCCCACCCCTCCAGACGGAAACCGCAACCGGTTTCCCGCGGGCGGCGAAGTGGGAGGGCAGGCAGGACCCTGGCGAACCACTTCTAATGAGGAAAATTTCATGGGCGCATCAAACGCCAACTCCCTGACCGAACATCGCTCCAAGGCCATTTTCGCGGCCACCGGCAGCCCCTATTTCTCCACCGTCCTGGCCCTGATGGCCACCGTGGTCATCCTTTCGAACATCGGCGCCTCCAAGGGCGTGGCGTTCGGGCCGATCATCACCGACGGCGGGTTCTTCCTGTTCCCCATCGCCTACATCCTGGGAGATGTGATCTCGGAGGTGTACGGGTTCAAGGCCGCACGCCGCTCCATCCTGGTCACCTTCGCCCTGGCCATCTTCGCGGTGGTGTGCTTCTGGATCATGATTGCCCTGCCGTCGGCCGACTTCTATGACGGACAGCAGGCCCTGGCGCGCACCCTGGGCCCGGTGTGGCAGATCGTGCTCGCCTCCGTGCTGGGCTTCCTGACCGGGCAGATGGCCAATGCCTGGGTGCTGGTCAAGCTGAAGGAACGCTTTGGCGAACGTGGACTGATCGGCCGCCTGATTGGATCCAGCGGGGTCGGTGAATTCCTGGACACCCTGATCTTCTGCTCCATCGCCGCCTCGGTGATCGGCATCGCCGATGCCGCCAGCTTCATCAACTACGTGGTGGTCGGCTTCGTGTACAAGACCGGGGTGGAGATCATCTTCGTTCCCCTCACCTCCCTGGTGATCCGCTGGTTCAAGCGACGCGAGCCCGGGTACCGGGACGCTGGCCTGCTGGGCCAGGGCTAGGGCGAAATCCTCCACGCGGAGGATGCCTCTGCCACCGCGGGGCCGATAGCCTCGAAAGATGAGCGAAGCGGCCCCCACCATCGGCATTCAGGGCCTGGTCGCCGGTTACGGCGCCCAGGCCTTGTGCGAACCCCTGGACCTGCAGCTGCACCCCGGGCAGGGGGTTGGCATCATCGGGGTCAACGGCAGCGGGAAGTCCACGGTGCTGCGCGCCATCTTTGACCTGCAGGCGCCGCTGGAGGGCAGCGTGCGTTTCGGGGACGAACCGATGAACGCGGCCGCGCTGGACTACCGGCGCAAACTGGCCCTGCTGGTGGAGGACGCCGCCTTCCTTGACGAGCTGAGCGTGGCCGAACACCTGGACCTGGTCGCGCGCGGACACCAGGTCCGGGACCCGGGACAGGCCGTGGCCCGGGAGCTGGACTTCTTCGGCCTGCAGCCGGTGGCGGCACATCTGCCCCACGAGCTCTCCTCCGGCCAGCGGCGCAAGCTGATGCTCGCCGCCGCCCTGATCCGGCCGGCGGACTACCTGGTGCTTGATGAACCCGAACAGCGCCTGGATCCCCAGTCCAAGGCCCGGCTGGCCGAGCGGCTCAGCGGCCGCCGTGAGCAGGGGGCCGGGCTGGTGCTGGTCAGCCACGATGCCGGCTTCATCGGGCAGTGCACCGCTCGCGTGCTGCTGCTGGACCAGGGGCAGTGGAGGGAACTGACAAGCGCGCAGGCGGTGAACTGGCTTGCCCGCTAGCATGCGCCATCCGCAACCGGCTGCCAACGCTCCGGGCCTGGATCCGCGCGCGGTACTGCGCCAGGCGCGGCGGGCGCGCAGCCGGGCAGAGAAGTTCGATGCCTTTTCCGACACCTACATGTGGATCCTGCTGGTGGGTTTCGGCTTGGCCTATGCCTTTGGTTTCCTGCGGGCCTGGCTGGGGGCGCTGCTGGGCGAGTTCGCCGCGCCGGTGCCGTTGCCGAGCGCGGTGCTGCCCCTGGGACCGGTGCTGCTGGTCGCGGTCCTGGTGATCCCGGCCCTGGTGGCGCGCCTGCTGCTGCATCTGGGGCCGGCCGCGGTCAGTGCCGCCCAGGCGGTGTGGTGGCTTTCGCTGCCCATTGACCTTCGGGGGCTGCACGCCGCGGCGTTGCGCCGCGCCCGCTGGATTGGGGCGCTGGGCAGTGTGGCCGCCGGGGTGCTGTGGTTCGCCCTGTGCTGCGCGGTGCTGCCGGCCCCCACCCTGGTGCTGGCCGCTGCCGCGCTGGGAGCTGCGGTCCTGGCCGGGGTGCTGGTGGCGAACCTGGCGGTCATCGCCCAGGCCCGCGGCGCCACCAACCGGCTGCGCCGGGCCGGCACGATGCTGTTGTGGTCGGTGGTGCTGGCGTCACTGGCCGGGTGGGGGCTGGCGGTGGCCGGGATCCTGCCGGATGTGGAGGGCTGGATGCGGGACTGGGCCTGGCAGGGGAGGAG
>NZ_JAVGCZ010000091.1:0-11540 GCF_052928425.1 Glutamicibacter sp. BSL13 | reverse complement strand
CGTGGACCGCCGGCTGCTGCCCAGGGAGGACCCGCAGCAAATCCTGGAGCAGCTGCTGCGCCAGCTGCGCCTGCTCATCGCCGACAGCGCGATCCCCCACCGGGAGTTGATCCAGATCACCGGGGAAGTCCAGATGCAGATGCCCGGGTTCCTCACCGAGCCCGGGCACCCCTTCACCCGCCGGGTCTGCCAGGCGCTGGCGGATGCCGGGGCCAGCGCGGAGACCGGAATCTGGACCGCCTCCTGCGAGGGCGGATTCCTGGCCGAACACCACCAGGTGCCCACCCTCGTGCTGGGGCCCGGGGAAATTAACACCCAGGCCCACCAGCCCAACGAAAGCGTTTCCATCCAGGACTTGTGCACCGCGGCGCGGGCCTACGCACTCATCGCGCTGCGCCATCATCACCATCAGTGGGACTAAGGAGAAGACAATGTCCAGCCCAGCACAGCTGCCGGCGATCCGCAGGGAAGCGGATTTCACGGCCGAAGAGAAGAAACTGGCCCGCAAGTCGGTGGCCGGGTCGGCGATCGGCAACGCGATCGAATGGTTCGACTACGGCATCTACGGATACCTGATCGTCTACATCTCCGAGCTGTTCTTCACCTTCGGGGAGGACGCCGGGGCGCTGCCGCGCATCCTGGCCTTCTCCACCTTCGCGATCTCCTTCATCGTGCGCCCGCTGGGCGGCACCGTGCTGGGGCCGCTGGGCGACCGAATCGGGCGGCGCAAGATCCTGATCTTCACCATCGTGATGATCAGCGTGTCCACCGCCTGCATCGCCGCGCTGCCCACCTTTGACCAGGTCGGCTTCCTGGCCCCGCTGATGCTGGTGCTGCTGCGCATGATCCAGGGCTTCTCCGCCGGCGGCGAGTACGCCGGGGCGGCGGTGTTCATGAGCGAACACGCCCCGGACGACAAGCGGGGCAAGTACGGTTCCTTCCTGGAGTTCGGCACCCTGGCCGGCTTCAGCGGCGCCGCGATCCTGTGCACCGTGCTAACTCTGATCGTGGGCACCGACGGGATGATGGCCGGCTGGTGGCGCCTGCCCTTCGCGCTGACCCTGCTGCTGGGCGGCATCGCGCTGTGGATGCGCCGCCACCTGGAGGAACCGGAGACCTTCACCCAGGACACCGCCAAGCATGAGGAAGTCGAATCGGCGACCAAGGTGCTGGGAATGCTGCTCAAGCACTACCCGGCCCAGCTGTTCAAGCTCTTCGGGTTCATCGTGCTGGTGAACGTGGCGTTCTACCTGGTGCTCACCTACATGCCCAGCTACCTCACGGCCACGCTGGGCCACGGGGCCACCGAGTCCAACCTGACCCTGGTGTTCATCCAGCTGCTGATGATCGCGCTGATCGTGCCGCTGGGGGCGCTCAGCGACCGGATCGGACGCAAGCCGCTGCTGATCACCGCCAGCGCCGGGTTCGTGCTGCTGCCGGTCCCGGCGGTGCAGCTGATGCAGACCGGGGGACTGGTGGGGCAGATCATCGGCATCGGCGTGCTGGGCCTGCTGCTGGTGGTGCTGCTGTCCACGATCTCCTCCACCCTGCCGGCCCTGTTCCCCACCGCGGTGCGCTACTCCGGTTTCGCGATCGGCTACAACCTGTCCACCGCCATCTTTGGCGGCACCGCCGCGGTGGCCAACGAGGCGCTGATCGAACTCACCGGCAGCTCCCTGGTCCCGGGCTGGTACCTGGTGGGGGCCGGCGTGATCGGCCTGGTCTCGGTGCTCACCTTCCGCGAGACGGCTGGGCGGTCGCTGCGCGGCAACGTGATCCCGGGCAGCGATGACAAGGAACGCATCGAACAGGGTGAAACCCTGGTCGGGGCCGGGCGCCGCTAGGCGCCCGGGGCGCGGCCCACCGACAATACCCAGAACGAAGAACACGGCAACAAGAAGGAGTTGGATTTCGTGAGCGAAGCGCAGCGCGTGGCACTGGTGACCGGGGCAACCTCCGGCATCGGGGTGGAAATCGCCCGGCGGCTGGTGGCCGACGGGATGCGGGTGGCGATCTCGGGACGCTCCGCGGAACGCGGGCAGAAGGTGGCCGCCGAACTGGGCGAGGCGGTCTTCTTCATCCAGGCCGAACTGACCGCACCGGGGGCGCCGCAGCGACTGATCGATGAGGTGGTCTCCCGGGCCGGGCGGCTGGACGTGCTGGTGAACAACGCCGCCATCGACCACATCAACCGGATGCTGGACACCCCGGAGAATGAGATCCGTGAGGCCTTCGAAATCAACACGTTCGCCGCGATCTTCTGCCTGCAGGCCGCCGGCCGGGTGATGCGGGAGGCCGGGGGAGGGGCGATCATCAACATCACCTCCCGGCTGGCCAGCATCGGGGTGCCCACCATGGGGCTGTACAGCGCCAGCAAGGGGGCCATGCTCGCCCTGACCCGCGCCGCGGCCGTGGAACTGGCCGAACACAACATCCGGGTCAACGCCGTCGCCCCGGGCATGACCCGCACCCAGATGTTCGAGGACTGGCTGGCCGGGCAGGAGGACGCGGACGCCACCGAACGCGAGGTCTCCGCGGCGATCCCGCTGGGCCGGGTGGCCCTGCCCGAGGACGTGGCCGGGGCGGTGGCCTACTTCGCCAATGCGCAGAACACCTACGTCACCGGCGTCTCCCTGCCCGTGGACGGCGGGTACCTGGCCAAGTAGCCTCCCGCCCCGGCGCCGCTGTTTTGATACCCTCCCCAGTGGAAGGGACCGCGGGCCGACCGGCCTGCCGGACGGTGAGGGAAGAGGGATGGTCATGGGTGCTCCACGCACGGTTGCTGCGCCAAAAACCGGGGGCTGGTCATTGCCGCCGGTGCTGCGGGAAGGCACGGCGTCGGACCTGGCCGAGCGCGGACTGCAGGAACGGGTGCGGTTCTGCGGCCTGGACCTGAGTGGGCTGGACCTGTCGGGCAGCACCTTCGAGGAGTGCGAACTGCAGCGGCTGGGCATCTCCGAGGCCAACCTGCAGGCCGCCCACTGGCTGCGGACCGTGGCCGGGAACCTGCAGATCCCCGCCCTGAACGCCCACCGGATTGGGATGTGGCAGGTGCGCCTGGACGCCTGCCGGTTCGGGGGCGCGGACCTGGCCGAGGCGCAGCTGGACAACGTGGTGATCAGCGGGTCAAAGTTCACCTGGCTCAGTCTGCAGCGGGCCCGGCTGCGCGACGTGCTGTTGCGGGACTGCGTGATCGAGGAGCTGGATTTGAGCCAGTGCCGGATCGAGCGCCTGGCCTTTGAGAACGTCAAGGCCGGCACCATGCACTGTGCCGGGGCAAAAATGCGCCAGGTGGATCTGCGCGGAGCCCAGCTGCAGAGCCTGAGCGGGCTTGGGAGCCTGCGCGGCACCGTGGTGAACCCGGCCCAGCTGCAGTCGCTGGCCGAACTGTTCGCCGTGCACTTTGGGATCACCGTCCGGGACTAGGCGCTCCCCCCGCAGCCGGCGCACGAACCTGCGGGCACTGAAAAGGTCCCGCCATCCGGTTGGACGACGGGACCTGATCAGATCATCACTCGCACCCTCAATGAGGTTGTCTACAACAATAGACCAGCTCCATGTTGGTGCTGATTGTGTAAGCAGAGCCGGAGAAAGCGCGTTCACTCTCGAATTTCCTGTACCACGGCAGCAAATCGGTGGAGTCCACGAACTCTTTGACCGCTGCTAACCGGTGACGGACGTAGCGGGTCAAATGTCTTGGCCAGTCCTGGCCGTTTGGCCGTGGTCGATGTAGAGGTCATGACGTCGGACGCCAGCGGTGATGAGGGCCTGAATCTGGCGTTCGATGTGTTGGACATGAGTAGATGTGCTGGCGTATTCGACCTATTTGGGCATCGGCCCTTCAAAAGTGTCTCGCAACTAATGGTGCAGACCCGATTCTATGCCGTTAGCTGCGGCACATAGTTATGAGAATGTCAGTCGACTGATTTTCCGAGGATTGTTCACCACGGGAGTGGGCATCGATGAGACGTCTTGCAACCTATGGGTTGTGAAGCATCATGAATGACGTTCTGGTTGGGATCATGAAAGAAATGATGTGATGTTGGTGTAGAAGAACGAGTCATAGTTCGCCTGTTTGGCTTCGTAGACTTCGCCCTAGGTCAGTGCGCCGCGGCGGGCAAGGTGCCCGCGGTCTAGCCCGTTGTTGCTGTAGAGCCCGTTACCCACCTGTGTCTCTGCGGGAGGCGTGGATCTTTTCTGAAGTTGGTCCCTGCTCGATCAAGGAGCTTGATACTTCCCCCGTCGATGTTCCATCCCACCCATCGGGCCAGTCGCCGTGAACGGCTCAGCGTGAGGGAGAAGTGGGTGTAGTTAATGATCGGTGAGCCATCTACGAGTACGGAGTAGGCCAGGTGCTCAGGGTTTAGAGCTGGCGCATCGATGCAGGTTTCGAGGAATTTCTTATCGTAGCCGTCCCTGGGGGCGTCCAAGGCTGCTGATTCGGTGGTCATCCTGGATTCCTCTGTAGTTGTAGTCCTCGGCGGGAAATGTCCCGTGATGGTTTCAGCCTAGATCCCTGCAGGGGTGTCTCATAGAGCTGCGCTGGCCGGGCGCAGATATTGGTAAATGAAGGGGGCGGGGTGTGACTGCACAATCTGTGCAGTCACACCCCGCTCCTTCGAGAAGAATGTAGCGCGGAGCTTAGCTAATTCTGACTCCCTTAGCGGCAACAGCGTAGTCACCAAATGAGTAGCAGGTGTTGTGGTTCGACACCGGGCCACGCCAGGTGCTCCAGTAGTGCTGATTCCCGTAGTAGTAACGGGTCTGACCACGGTTAGCACCGGGGCAAAGGTAGCGCACGTTGTTGTACTTGCTGAGGCTGGCCTCGCCCTTGTTGGCAAAGCAAAGCACATTCGCGCCATTCTGGCCGCGCCAACGGTACCAGTCAATTCGGCTGCCGCAGGTCACGATGTCAACAAACGGCTGGAACATTGGAACATCGCTCAAGTAGATCGGGGTATCGGTGGCGGGCATCTGCGTTTCCTCCAGCTCTTCAATCTCCGCAAGCTCCTCGGCAGAGATCGGTGTGCCTTCGGTGGGATCGACTTCAACAATCGTGATGCCCTCATCAATGGCCCATTGCGGGGTGTCGGCTTCAGCGGCTGAAGCGATTCCTGGAACGAGGGAGAAGACCAGGGCTAAGATGCCGGCCTTAGCAGCCAAAGCGGCTCGTGACATGAGTAATTCCTTAGAAATAGCGAGAGATCGACGTATGCGACATACATCGATCTCATGCTATGTAGATTTAAGGAGACGGGCAAGTTCAGGCGCCGATATTTACTCGCCGGGGTATGCGGGTGCGATCTCCCCTCCACCGAGCACTTCTTGACCATCGATGATCATCGGGTCATTCGGAGTAGTCTTGGCATTCTCTTGGATCATCTCGTCGGTCACCGTGAAGTAGGTGACCTCGTGGTTCGACAATTTCGAAGCTCCAGCGATGCCGCCGAGTGCGAGAACGGCGGCGATCAGGGCGGCTGGCAACAGTATTTTCATTGCTTTCTCCTCTTTGCGTTGATCTAGTCCAGATAAAGCGTCAAGTCCATGCGCGATCCTCAGACGGGCACCAGCTAAGAGAGCGCCGGTGAGAATATCACCGGAAGGAATCCCCAGCTCCCCGCAATCGCGAAGGTCCGCACGCCACTGCTCAGAGCGCTCCTCGCGCAGATGCGCTGGCGTGACAAAAAGTGATAGCTGCAAAAGCGCGCGAGCTATCAAAGACTGGCTCATGCGAGCTTCCCGGAAGTGAGGTTGAATTTCGCCGAAAGCTTCGGCTGCTGAGCGGAAATATACTCGTGCGCATAGGGAACCGCTGCTGCGTCCAACTTGAAGTACCTGCGACGGGGGCCCTTACGGCTGAGGTCGGTATCCCACTCGCTCGTGATCCACCCGGCCATTTCGAGGCGCTCCAAAATGGGATAGACCGTGCCCGTCTTGAGCCCGGTCTTTTTCACGATTTGCAGACCCCACACGGAATCAGTCGATTCCAGCAACACACTGATTACAGCGGCTGTTGCGGGGGTATGCCTCGATAAGCGCTCCATGGCACTCATACTACCTATGTAGATTTAGAGGGTCAAGGAAAGGAAACCGGGTGAGTCAATAACGACCGTTTCTGCTACGCAGAAGTTTGGTGGAGAGTTAGCAGGCCGCTTTGTCGGTATTCACTACGCCAATCTAGTCCGGTATATCGAATACGAATTCGACTTGTTCGCAGATACGGCCCAGTTCCTGTCGAGTCCCACGCCTTTCGGGTCCGAGGGAAGCAAGGCAAAGGGATAAAGTCTAGATCTGTTACACCTTTTGCATCCTCGATAACTTTGGCCGGAATTGCTAGAATCACCGGTGTGATGACCCTGCACAAGCTCAGCGCAGGAGACGGCTATTTGTACTACACCCGAGAAGTCGCCTCCGCTGACGAGCTGCGGTCATCCGAGAGGAAACTCGGTGATTACTACACTGTGACCGGCCACCCGCCTGGCCTCTGGGGAGGGCGTGGGGCTAAGCATCTGGGGGTCTCTGGTGAGGTTACCGAAGAGCAAATGGAATTGCTCTATGGTTCGGGACAGCATCCCTTGGCCGGGCAGATTGACCCGGCTACCGGGCAGAAGATCGATCCTAAGTTGGGTCAACGCTACAAGAGATTCGATCAGTTCGACTCCGAGCTGGCTCAGAAGATCAACACTGCACTGGGTGACTTCGCTCGTCTCAAGCATCGTGAACCAACTGTCGATGAACGCCGAATCCTCCGTGCCAAGGCGGGCGGTGAACACTTCTACAAGCTGCATGGGCGCAAGCCCAAAGACAAAGAAGAACTCTCCCAGTTCATCTCCCGACAGACGCATAAGGGTTCCAATGCGGTAGCTGGTTATGACATGGTGTTCTCCCCGTCGAAGAGTATTTCCTATCTGTGGGGCGTCAGCGATCGCAAGGTGCAGCAGGCTATCGAAAGGGCTCACCATGTGGCCATTGAAGATGCGATGACGTACCTGGAAAACAATGCGGTCTTCACACGGCGTGGTAAGAATGGTGTGCGTTCGGAGGACGTTGACGGCGGGCTGATTTACACTTCGTTCCGTCACTATGACTCACGTGATGGTGACCCGCAGCTACACGATCACATTGTTGTCTCAAACAAGGTGTTGGGCATGGATGGCAAGTGGAGCGCCATTGACGGTACGGTGCTGCACAAGTACGCCGTCTCCGCTTCAGAGCACTACAACGCCAAGATCATGCAGTATGTGTGCAAGGAATTAGGGCTGTCCACCACCCAGCGTGAGGCGGACGGGAAACGGCCCATTATCGAGATTGGTGGTGTTCCCATGGAAGCCATCGAGGCCGCCTCGTCGCGCCGAACCCACATCAAAGACAAGCTGAAGAGCCTTGTTTCCGAGTTCGAGGAGAAGCACGGGCGTGTCCCGAACTCGAAGCAGCTGATCAAACTTTCCCAGCAAGCGACCCTCGAAACCCGTGCCGAGAAGAAGAAAGGCCTGTCCCTTTCCGAGCTGACTGAGAACTGGCAGCAGAAGTTCGCAGCCGTACCCGGGGCACTGGTGGGTGAAGATCTGTTCAAGGCAGCTCGCAAGTATTCCAAGGCTCATCGCATCGACTACACGAGTATCGAAGAGCTTTCCCCACAGAAGATTGAAACGCTGGCCCAGTCCACGATCGCCCGTCTAGAACAAAGCCGCGCCATTTGGACTACGGCCCATGTGGAAGCCGAAGTACGCCGCCAGCTCACCCAGGAATTCAAAGCGCGACCAGTCTCAGCTCAGGTGATTGCGCAGATCCGTACGACCGCGATTGACTCACTGAGCCTGAAAGTCAGCCCGGATCTACCCGTGCCGGCAGCGGTGCCAGGAGCGATGACGGCGGTGCATAAGTACCAGAAACCGCACTCCGCGCTCTACACGTCCGAAGCCGTCATGAAAGCCGAGCACGGGGTGTTGCAGGCCGCCAGGACCGATGTCATTCCCTCTACGAGCCATGAGGAATTCCGGCGCGTCCTGGACGGGTTTACGGGTCGTTTGAATGATCAGCAGATTGAGCTTGCCCGTGAGTTCTCGTGCAGCTCGAAACTCCTGGTGGCAGGTATCGGCCCCGCCGGCACTGGCAAGACCACCGCGATGAAGCTGGCTGTCACAGCGATGAAGAACAGCGGTCACGGCGTGATCGCGGTGGCGCCCTCAGCCAAAGCAGCAGCCCTGCTCGGTCATGAAGTCGGTGCGGAAGCCATGACCGTTGAGCGGCTGTTGGTCACTCCGGACAAGCTTGCGCCCGGGGATGTAGTGATCATTGACGAGGCTGGAATGCTAGGCACCACCGCGTTCGTGGCCCTGGTGGAGCAGGCCAAAGAACGCGGTGCCCTGGTGCGTGCCATTGGTGATGACAAGCAGCTGGCCGCGGTCGGTTCCGGTGGCATCTTGCGCCTGTTGAACCAGGAAGAGAAGCTAGTTCACCTTGAACAGATTCACCGGTTCAGGAACGCGGATGGCAGTGCCAACAAGGAAGAAGCTGAAGCTTCCTTGGCGCTCCGTGAAGCCCCCGTCGTGGGTAAAGATGACCCCTGGGCCTATTACCGAGCCGAGGGCAAGATCAAGGCTGGCGGCGCACAGCACATGGCCGATCAGGTCTTCGCTGCTTGGCAGAAGGACACTAACGACGGACGCACGTCGCTCATGCTGGGCGGCACCAACGCCCAGGTAGATAACCTGAACAAGAAAGCCCAAGCCTACCGGCTGCACCACGGCCACCTGGATGATACGCAGTCCATGATGGCCCGGAACCACGTCGAGATCTACGTGGGAGACGTGATCCTGACTAAGAGCAATGACCGGCGTTTGAGCGTTCACCAGGGCAAGGACTTCGTCAAGAACAACGACGCGTGGATTGTTGAAGGCATCGAGGGCAATCACCTGCTGGCATGCCACCAGCAGCACAACGGATTGGCGGTGATTCCAGCCTGCTACGTGCAAGAGCATGTGATCCTGGGCTACGCGGACACCGTGCACACCGCGCAGGGCGCTACCGTGGACACCGCCCACGCCTTGCTCACCAGCGGCACTGACCGGGCCGGCGCCTACGTGGCCACCAGCCGAGGCAAATTCGATAACCGGATCTATGTGGGACTGGCCGAGGACGAACGGCCAGATGAAGTGCTCAAGGGTATTGCCGAGCGCACCGATCTGAATATCACCGCCCACGAAGCGATGAGCCGCGAGGTTGAGAAGGCCCGCGACATTGACGGCTTGGGGGAGATCTACCGCGACCTGGTAGACCAGGCCCGCACCGCCAAGTATGAGCAGATTTTCCGCCACGTCATTGGCAACGAGAGCGCCGAACAGTTCCTCGCTGACCCGGCTTGGGGCGCGGTTGTTCATCATCTGAAGGATGCTGAAGACAAGGGGCTCAAGCTCGAATCCTTGCTGGAAGATGCTTACTCGCAGCGGGAGTTCGGTAACGCGCAGAACCGTGCGGCGGTGTTGGCATGGCGTCTCCAGCCACTGATTGAAAACCGCGAAGCCGTCCTGGCCGAGGCGCGCCGTCCGTTGTGTGAAGTCAGCGACGAACACCTGGCCGAGCTGAAACAGCGCGCGCTGGCACAATCAGCGGCTGCGGGCACACCATACCGCCAGACCGCCATCGACCTGGCCGAGGCCGCGGGCATCACCGCTTACACGCGGCGCCTGTATGGCCACCTCACCGAAGAGGCACTGGCTGGCAGGATTAAGAGCACCGATGACGAGCTATTACGCCAGATCCCTTCCAACCCCGAGAATCAGCAAGAATACCTGTCCTGGTCGTTGGCCAAGCTGCGCGAAGAACAGCAGCTACGCCAAAACATGCCCGAACAGCTGCGTCAGGCCGAGATCCGCGACCGCGACCACAACCTGATTGCTGCTACGAGCGGCACGGTTCTAGAGCGCATCAGCCGCGAGTTGAAACTACGTCAGCTGGAACAGCCGGCCTTTGCACACCCGCGTGAACGTAACGAGTTGGGCGAATGGTACGCACCACGCGCGCAGCTGGCCGATCCACGACTACCTGTGGCCTGGAAGGAACAGATCACCGCCTACCGGCAAGCGCTGGATACCGAGCATCGGCGCCTTGGAGCGCAGCTGGCGCAGAACCCGCCAGCCTGGCTGGAATCGCTGGGACCGGTACCAGGACGCAGTCACCGGGCTGAAGAGTGGCGGCGCCTCGCGGCCGAAGTCGCCGCCTACCGCCGCACCTACAACATTGCCGATTCAGAGCCAGGACTACTGCCGGCCTCGCATCTGAAGAAGAGTGAGGTTGCCCAGGGCCTACGTAACCGCGCGGCCGAACTGCACAAGCACTCGGCTTTAGCGAGGACGCCGCCATTGAGCGCCGAAGCCAAACAAGACCACGCAACGATGACCGCTGGCCAAGCCAGCACTACGTTGACTCCCACCAGCGCTCAGGCCAAACTTGCTGAGCTACGTCAACGGGTTCAACGACAACAAAAAGCCGCTGAAAAGCAGGAGGAGACTGCATCTACTGCACCAGGACGTCGAGTTGAGGAACAGGAACCTCCTGCAGCTGCCGAGTCTCTTTTGGCTCGGTTGCGGAAGAATCGTAGCGCCCACCAACTTGAGCAGAAAAACCGGGTGCAGGAGGACGAGATCCGTCGGAAAGGCCCAGAAGGTCCCAGCCTCCGATGAGGTCACGACCCTCGACTGGCCTTGTGGGGTGAAGATCGACCGTCTAACTTCATGCCCTGCTTCGAGAAAAGGACCCTTTCGACGTGCTGGTCAACGCGCAGGTAACTCCAAGCCGGACTGTTATCCGTGATGCGCCAGGTTCTGGAGGTGCTTTTGGACGATTCGGGCAAAATTGGGGCACTGTGCCTCACGCAGCGCCTCGGGTAGGGGCTTCCCGTTCCTTTTCGCCCAATAGCTCGCCTGGAACTTGACTACACGTCGTACGACTTCTGGAGCCGAAGCCGCGATTTCTGCGAAAAAATCATCACACGTGTAGACCTCATAAAACGTGGCGTCCGAGTCAAAACCAGTATCTTCAGTGAGAAGGATCTGGGCATGACAGGCTTCAGCCGCGTGATGAACGTGCCAGTCTTCTCTATCACTGATACCGCTGATCGGGCCGCCGGGATAGTCCTGGAGAATTTCATCGAAAATCGTTTGGCACTTTGCGATCACACCTGAGACTAGGTTTCCACGTTGTTCAGGATATTGATCCCTTAATCGGGCGCCTGCCTCGGTGATAACGTCCCACGTGGTGTGAATCTGAAACATCCCACCTTCAGACTCCACTCGCAACAGAAAAAGCCAGTCGCGCAGCGTTCGGCTGAAGAGCACGTTGGCATCGACAAAAACACGTTGGGGCATAGTACTAGTCTGCACTACGCCCCACCGTGACTACTTTTTCTTCGTGTTAGCCCGGGCGTTTCATCGTTCGGGACGTCATTAACGGTCTTTAACGAGGAAAAGGTGACCTGAACTGGGAAAATAGAGGTATCTAAGCTTCATCCACCCAGTTCAAAAGGATCACCTTTTCGATGC